>NZ_JBFULT010000069.1:0-19842 GCF_054049755.1 Bradyrhizobium sp. P5_C11_2 | reverse complement strand
CGGGCCGTCGCCCTTCGAGGGCCGCTGAAGAAGCGGCCACCTCAGGGTGACGGAGATAGATAACGTGCGGCATCTACTTCACATGTCAAACAGCAGACACACCCTCGCCTTCTCGCGGCGCATTCCGCCCGAGCTTTGTGCTTCTCGTCACGCCCTCCTCAAAGTAAGGGCGCAGGGAAGGCCGGGTGCCGGCTGGCACCCGCAAGACTCCCGTGCAAGAATGTTTGCACACGCAAGGCACAGGAGCGATACAGGGCAGCCGAAACATCCGGCCTTCCCTGCGCAGTGGTCTAACGGCTTATGCGCGCTCTCCCCGGAGACGAATTCCCTCTTGCCTCCGTCGCCTCGCGAATTGGCGGTGCGCTTCGCCCGGTCGGGCTCGCTGCACCTCCGCAAGACTTGACCGTAGCAACGACGGCCAGGACCACACGGTTTTGCCGTACGCAAGCTTCTCCTGCTTCGCCCCAGGGCATCCTTCGCCCGAGGGCCTCGCAGGGTTTGAGCGCCGTCCGTTCACGCGGCTTGCAAGCGGCTCACGGGGTTCGGCTCAATCCACTGCCCCGCCCTGCCATTTGCATCCGCGACGGCGCCGCTCAGCGTCCACCGCAGCCCGATCCACGTTCGTGACGACGTACGACCGCCCCTTTTCCCGGATCGGGATGGGCAACACATACGACAAATCCGAATTTCGGTAAAGTGGAATATCTTGACCGGGGCAATTGACCCAGGACTTGCGTGTTTTGCCCGTCGGGCAACGCAACAGATTGAGGTCCGTGCGAGCGGCAACGCAGATGCCGGGCACCAACCGGTGCCCGGCATCCGCTTCACCGATCCTCACGCCGCGTGCGGCAATGCGAGTGCGCTCTGCTGGACCTGCGCGCCGGGGTCGCTGATCATCGTGCCGCCGTGGCCGTCGCTCGACAGCGCGAAATCGGCCGCCGTGTACTGGCCGAGCAGCGCCAGCGACGCCGTATGCGAGCCGTCCGACACCGTCAGCGTCCCCCTGCCGTGACCGATGTCGGCCAGATAGACCATCGTCATGCCCTGGTTGAACTGGATGTCGGCGAGATCCAGATGGTTGCCGTCCTGCCAACCGGAGATGAAGCCGCTGAAGTCGGAGGCGTGATCCAGCACCAGCGTGGCATCAGGACCCGCGAACGTCACGTTGTGAACCGAGGCTCCGCCGAAGGCGTGCGCGGTGCCGCCGCTGCCGATCATCGTGCCATAGGTCGCGCCGCCGGCCCCGACATATTGCGTGCCCGATAGAATCACCGTGTCGGCCGCGGTGCCGTAGACATACTGGCTGCCGCCGTCGATCGTGGTGGCGACCGCGTTGCCCCAGTCGATCTGGATGCCGCCGGCGTTCACCGTCGTGCCGGTGGCGGTGGCGGCTTCGTAGACGTTCTGCTCGCCGCCGCTGTTGACGATGGTGTCGGTCGCGCGGCCATGGACGTGCTGAAGCCCGGCCGCGTCGATGGTGGTGTCATCGGCGGTGCCGTAGACATGCTGCGTGCCGCCTTCGATGGTGGTGCCGTTCGCCGCGGCGCCATGGATGACGCGCTGCTCGCCGCCCGGTCGTATCGAACGCAACAGCGCCGGCCTGGATCGCCTGCTCGCCGAGCACGATCGCCCCGTTCGCGCTGCCGTAAACGGAGAGTTCGGCGCCCTGCTCCACCGTCACGGTCGCGACCGCGCCACGCACCACGAGGCCAGCGCCGCTCTCCACCGTGACATTGCTGTAGCTGGCATCGCCATCGATCGCCCAAGCACCGCTCTGCACATCGACCTTCTCGATACCGGTCCCCTTGCCCAGCGTCCCGTTTCCGGTGCCGGACAAGTTGATGGTGTCGCTGCCATCGCCACCGATGATGATGCCCGAGACGGTCGAGCCTGCGACAAGGCTGATGGTGTCGTCGCCGGCCCCCAACAACACGTCACCGGAGACGATACCGCTGTTGGTGAAGGTGTCGTTGCCGTCGCCGAGATCGACCGCGGAACCGCCCATCGCCRCCATCAGGCCGCTGTTGTTCAACGTGTCGGCGCCGTCGTCGGTGAAGATGCCGCCGACGATGATGCCCTTGTTGGTGATGGTGTCGGCGAAGCTGCCGAGGATGTCGATCGCCTCCCGGCCGACGATCCTGGCGTTCATCGCGGCCGCGTCGGCGGGATCGACGCCCTCCGGTCCATGGCCGTCGCCCCGGATCACGCCCTCGTTGTAGATCGTCGTCGCGCCGAGCGCCGCGCCGTTGCTGGAATCGTCGACCTGGATGGCGCGCCCGTAGCCGTAGATGGTGCCGCCGGCATAGTTGTTGATCACGCCGCCGCCGATGGCGACGCCTTCGGAGACGTTGACCTCGCCGTTGTGATAGCCGTTGGCGCCGATGCCCGCGACCAGGCCGTAATTGTCGAGATTGACCAGGCCGTCGGCGTCGATGGCGTCGCCGTCGCTGTCACTGTAACCGGCGGAGGCACCGATCATCGTGCCGCGGTTGGTCACATAGACGGTGTTGGCGACGGACGCATTGTTGTCGACATTCACCGCCGAACCATTGCGGCCGATCATCGTCGCGCCTTCGTCGTTGACGACGGTGATCCCGAACTTGCCGGTCACGGCGTGGTGCGACCCCACGATCACGCCTCCGGCGAGGTTGTGGACGCTTCCACCGCCGTTCTTCTTGTAGTCGATGGCGTCACCGCCCGAGATATCTTCGCCGTCGTCGCCGTCGGACCTGATCGTCCCGGCATTCTCGATCGCGGTGCCGCTGCCGCCACGGATGACGTCCTGGTTGGCGATCGCCGAAATGATCCCGCCCGCGTGGTTGAAGACGCTGACCGAACCGTTGCGGGTATGCTCGAGGTCGATGGCCTTGAGGCCGGAGATGGCGCCATCGTTGACGATGGTCAGGCTGCCGCCATTAAGGTCACMGGGACCGGAGATGGTGCCGCTGACGAGTCCGGTGGTTGCGTTGTTGATCACGAAGGTGGCCTTCGCCGAATCCGTGCCCAGGGAAATGCTGGCAATCGTTCCCGCGTTGTCGATCGTGGTCGAGCCGGTTCCGAGCTGCACGGCATCGACCAGGGCACCGACTTCGCCGCCCGCCTCGACGACGAGATGGTCGTTCTTCTCCTGACCCGCTGCGCTGGCCATCTCGAGGCGTTCCGACGTGGAAACGCCGAGCTTCGCGCCGCTCTTCACGGTGATCGAGGTATAACCGCTCTGTCCTGCATCGACGCTCCAGGACCGGGCCAGCGGGAGGTGAACTCCGTCGCCGTTCAGCTCCGCGGTCCAGATGCCGCTGGCGACGACCAGGCTCTCGACATGGGTCACCCG
Organism: Bradyrhizobium sp. P5_C11_2; assembly: GCF_054049755.1. Taxonomy (NCBI): domain Bacteria; kingdom Pseudomonadati; phylum Pseudomonadota; class Alphaproteobacteria; order Hyphomicrobiales; family Nitrobacteraceae; genus Bradyrhizobium; species Bradyrhizobium sp. P5_C11_2. Next base: position 16,511 of record NZ_JBFULT010000069.1, on the reverse strand, counting down.
GTTCGAGAGTGTGCTCAGGCCGTTGCCCGACAGATAGAGCGTGTCGTAACCATCGCCGCCGTCAAGCGTGCCGCTGATGGTCGAGCGGGTGACGAGGTTGATGGTGTCGTCACCGGCGCCCGCCAGCACGTCGCCGGAGACGATGCCGCTGTTGGTGAAGGTGTCGTTGCCGTCGCCGAGATCGACCGCCGCACCACCCCTCGCCACCATCAGACCGCTGTTATCAAGCACATCAGCGCCGCCATCGGTGAAGATGCCGCCGAGGATGGTACCCTTGTTGGTGATGGTGTCGGCAAAGCTGCCGAGGATGTCGATGGCCTCGCGGCCGGCAATCCTGGCGTTCATTGCGGCTGCGTCGACCGGATCGACGCCCTCGGGCCCATGGCCGTCGCCCTGGATCAGGCCTTCATTGTAGATGGTGGTCGCACCGAGCGCGGCGCCGTTCGAGGAATCGTCGACCTGGATGGCGCGCCCGTAGCCGTAGATCGTGCCGCCGGCATAATTGTTGATCACGCCGCCGCCGATGGCCGCGCCCTCGGAGACGTTGACTTCACCGTTGTGATAGCCGTTGGCGCCAATGCCCGCGACCAGGCCATAATTGTCAAGCTCGACCAGGCCGTCGGCGTCGATGGCATCGCCGTCGCTGTCATCGTATCCGGCGGAGGCGCCGATGATCGTGCCGCGGTTGGTGACATGGACCGTGTTGGCGACGGTCGCGTCATTGTCGATATTGACGCCGGAGCCGTTGCGGCCGATCAGGGTCGCGCCGGCATCGTTGATGACGGTGATGCCCTTTTTGTTGGTGATGGCGTGGCGCGACGCTTCGATCACGCCGCCGGCAAAATTGTGCACGACCCCGCCGGCGCTGCCGCTGTAGTCGACCGCGTCGCCGCCATAGTAGCCGTTGGCAGCGTCATCGGCCACCGACCGGATAATGCCGGAATTGTTGAGCACCATGTTGGCGCCACCGCGCACCACGTCGGAATTGGCCTGACTGTTGGTGATGATGCCGCCGGCGAGGTTGTTGACGACCACCGTGGACACCTTGCCGACGTCGGTGAAATCCAGCGCGTAGCCGACGCCGCCATTCATCAGGCCGGCATTGTTCACGGTGACCACGGACCCGGACCCAAGGTAGCGGACCCCGATGCTGCCCCAAATGGCGCCGGTCGCCGCATTGTTGAACGTGAAGGATCCGGTCACGCCATTGGCGCTCGCCACATGATAGTTCGTACCATCGACCCCGATGCCACCGGCATTGTCGACGGTCACTGTGCCGCCCGACCAGAGGATCGCGCTGACGTCACTGCCATCCTGCGGGTCCGGAACCGCGAGCATGCCGCCCTGGTCGATGGTGAGGTGGTCGCCGTCGGCGAGGGTAAGCGGCGAGGTGACGCTCTCGCCGGCGCCGATGTGCAGCGGATCGTCGTTGACGATGATGCCGGTGGCGTCGGTGTAGGTGTTGACGATGGTGGTGTTGTTGCTGGAGCTTGCATCGGTCAGGTGCAGGCTGAAGCTGTCGTTGCCTTCCAGCGTGATATCGCCAGTGGTGGTGATCGTGACGGTGGCAGTGCTCTCACCGGCCTTGATGACGCCGGAGAACGTCAACGGCACCGCGCCGCCGAAGTCGGCTGCATCAGTGGAGCCAGCCGAGATCACGCCGCTGAACGAGAGATCCCCTGCGGTGCCCTGGGTCCGCTCCACCACGAAGGTGAACGTCCTGACATCGCCGGCGTTACCCTCCGATTGCGAAACCGTCAGCGAGTTCTCGGCAAAGCCGAAGAACTGGACCGGGTCGTCGTTGACGATGGTGGCGTCAACCGTCGCCTTGTCGCCGATATAGACAAGGCCGCTGTCGCGCGCGACCGTATCGAGGATGGCGAAGAAGTGTTCATCCGGCTCGTAGGTGGTGTCGCCGCTGATATGGAACGTCACGGTCGCGGTCGAGGCGCCGTCGGCGAAGCTGCCGCTGAATGTCGGCAATGTGCCGCCGAAATCGTCGGCGTCGGCGTAGCCGTACATGCCCGACATGTTGGCCACCGTGCCGGAGAAGGTCGTGACCCCCGAGGTCGAGCCGATGCGGTTCAGCGTCAGCGTCACCACCGTGTCGCCGCTGTCGCCCTCGGCGACGCTCGCGGTGACGGAGGCGAACTCGATCTTTTGCGCGGTCGGATCGGCGGTGAAGGCCTGGGTCGAGAACGGCAGGTCGGGGGCGCTGCCGTCATGGCTCTGGTCGCCGTTGCCACCCTGCAGCTGCCAGTTGGCCGTGTCATAGATGTGGGCCTTGTAGTCCTCGATGCTGGCAAGGCTCGACCGGTCGCCGACATAGACGGCGATGTCGGGGCTGCCGTTCAGCTGCTTGGCGTCGAGCCCGTTGGTGAGACCGGTGCCATTGAGCGTGCCGCGTCCGAGGCTGGCGTTGAATGTGGCATTGGTGATCGCAGTCAGGAACACTGGCGCGGAAGCGTCGCCGGTATAGGCGTAGACGACTTCGTTGAGGTCGGCGATGTCGCGCGCATTGGCGGTGTCGAACGCCACGGCTCCGAGATCGGACGCCGCAGTTCCGCCGGCACCGAGGCCGCTCATGCTGATGATCGTGCCGGCGGCAACGTCGCTGGTGGCGGTCCAGCTCCAGACGTTCTCGTCCGTCGCGAAGCTCGTGCCATTCCATGCGTTGTCGGTGAAGTGAATGACGGTGCCGGCCTTGATGTCGGCGAACGAGACGAAGGCGAGGCTGTCGTCGCCATCCGCGTTGAAGCCGGTGAATGCGATCGAGCCGGCGGTGAGTGTGTCGGTCATGGTTGTTTGCCTTGTTGCCGTCCGGCGGGACGGAGCTTCGTGAACTCATGCGGCGGATCTTCGAGAGATCAGGCCGAGACGGCACACGATTCCCGCTCCAGGAAAATTCACCTCATATCATAATTTATGTCGCATAATGATATGTCTGTTACATGAACGCGGAGCAGCACGCGACGAACGATGGATGAAAAGCCGGCCAGCGATGCGCAGCATCGCTGCGATCTTCTCATTGCACGCACGCTTCGTGGACTCGTCGCGCACCCCGGCGCGCAGACCCGCGCGGGCGCACACGCGACGRTCATCCTCGTCGCGCTTCTGACATCTCGGAATTCAGTTCGTCGGATTGCAGTGATCGGAAACGGAGCGGGGATCAGCCGCTGAAAGCTAGCTAGCCGGCGCGGCGGGCGCGGGCCCGGCTTTCCCAGCGGTTCAGCATCTGGCCGAGCTCGCCGGTGGCCGGCGGCGCGATCCCGTTGGTGCTTGCGATCTCGTTGGTATTGGCGGGCGCGGCGGCGGGGAGCCAATCCGGCTGCGTGTACTCGCGCCAGCGGCGCGCCTCCGCCCGCCGTTTGCGGGAAACGAAATCGCGGGTGAAATAGCCGGCGGCGAACGCGATCCCGAGCAACAAGAACAGTACGACAAAGGCCACAACGAACTCCGCATTTGCCCCGGGAAGACCTTCTGCCAGCATCACGTGCGAGGTCAAGGCTTGACAGGCGCCAAAACCGGTCCCGGTGAGCCCCTCAGGGGCGGGACGAATTGTCGCTTCGCACCGCACACCCGCCTTGCGCCGCGGTTCCGTCGTTGCGGCTATCGCGCAGAAGATGCCAAGCCAGCCCTCGCAACCGGACGCCGACCGGACTAACCTTCCCCTGCTCGGCCGGATCAACCGGCCAGCGAACATCACCGGGAGGACGCGATGACACGCCAAGAGGCTCGTGACCACGAGCAGCGTGACCAGGATGCTGCGCTTTCACGACGAACACTTGTCCAGGGACTTGCCCTCTGCGCCGGAGCCACCGTGGCGGGCGCGGGCCAGGCACTGGCCCAGGCCGGACCTGCCGCACCACCGACGACGATCACCACGCCGCCGCGCGATTTCGGCCCCAACGGCGCGCCGACCACCTATTTCTGGGACCCCGACATCATCGCGGTCGATCCGGCCTTCGACGATCTCGCGCAGCCCAACACCGCGATCAAGCGGCTCCATACCGGCCTGCTGTGGGCCGAAGGCCCGGCATGGAGCGCACAGGGCCGCTATCTGTTGTGGAGCGACATTCCCAACAACCGGCAGCTGCGATGGACCGAGGACGACGGCCGCGTCAGCGTGTTTCGCTCGCCGTCCAACAACTCCAACGGCAACTCCTTCGACTTCCAGGGCCGCCAGCTCTCCTGCGAACACCTGACCCGGCGGGTGACGCGCTACGAGCACGACGGCACCGCCACCGTGCTCGCGGACTCCTATCAGGGCAAGCGACTGAACTCGCCGAACGACATCGCCGCGCATCCCGACGGCAGCTACTGGTTCACCGATCCGCCCTATGGCGGCCAGCTCTACGAGGGCGAGCCCGACGTCGCGGGCGGTCCGAGCAATGCGAGCGGCAAGCTCAATCCGCGGATCGGACAGCCGGCCGGCTTTGCGCCGGGCAAGCGCGAGCTGCCGACCAATTSCTACCGCATCGATCCCTCGGGGCGCCTCGACCTCGTCGTCACCGAGGAGCAGGTGCCCGATCCCAACGGCCTGTGCTTCTCGCCCGACTACAAGAAGCTCTACGTCGCCTCGACCGGCAAGGGACCCGGCGACACCGGGCCCGGCGGCAACGGCGAAATCTTCGTGTTTGACGTCGGCAGCGACAACAAGCTCTCCAACCTCAAGAAGTTCAGCGATTGCGTGATCGACGGGGTGAAGTGCGGACCCGACGGCGTGCGCTGCGACGTCAACGGCAATGTCTGGGCCTCCAGCAATGCCGGACGCGCCGTCGGCTATAGCGGCGTGACGGTGTGGTCGCCGGCCGGCAAACTGCTCGGCCGCATCCGCCTGCCGGAAGTGTGCGGCAACGTCTGCTTCGGCGGCCCCAAGCGCAACCGCCTGTTCATGGCCGCAAGCCAATCGCTCTACGCGGTGTATACGGCAACACAGGGCGCGGGGCCGGGCTGAGCCCGCGCGAGCAGCCAAAATAAGGGCGCCGGCGTGAACCTCCGGCGCCCGATCGTTTTCGGCACGCGCCATTTGCTTAAATAACAGCCACAGACATCGCAGTGGACGTGCGCCTTATGACAACACCAAGACACGTTCGCCGAGGCGCGGTTCCTTGATCGCAATCAAGTTACGCCTCGGGCAAATCTCCGCCATCAATCCAACGAAGATAGGTCGCGCGGCAGGGCCGCAGCGCGGCGCGGAGGCATAACGTCCTCTTGGATCCACGTCCGACATGAACTGGGAGTTGCACGATGCGCCATATGCCAAATGACACGATCATCGTCAGCGTTGGGGACCAGCAATTCGTGACCGAGTTCGGAGACCCGGGCCTGCCGATCGACGGCCGCGGCGGGAACGACACGATGATCGCGACGGTCGATGCGGTCAACGGAGTTCTGACTTTTGTTGGCGACGACCAGACCTTGCAGGGCCATTCTCATGGAGGAAACGACCTGCTTGCGGCGACCGTGACCGGTTTTGGCGATTATGTCTTTGTTGATGGCGATGCGCAGACCATGTCCGGCCACGCCCATGGCGGCAATGACCTGCTTCACGTCGACGCCTCGACCTCGATCAATTCGAGTCTCAGTCTTTTTGGAGACGCCGATAGCACCATGTCGGGTGACACCAAGGGCGGCAATGACACCATTATCGCGTCGATGGGAAACAGATCGTCCGGCGCGTTCAGCGGCGACGCCGGCTATTCCATGAGCGACAATGCCCATGGCGGCAACGACATCATCAACGTGACCCAGGCCGGCATCTACGGCGGAGCGTCGATATCCGGCGATGCCCTCGTGTCCATGAGCGGCAATGCACATGGCGGCAACGACATCCTCATCTACACAGTCGGCGACAGCGCCCGCTCCGGCGGCGCGTCCCTGGTCGGGGACGGCGGTTACATGAGTGACAACGCCCGTGGCGGGAACGACATCCTGATCGCGGTCGTTGATGGCAATCCGGATTCGACCTCCATTGTGCTCGTCGGCGATGCCTCAAACATGTCGGGCAACGCGCATGGCGGCAACGACATCCTCCACGGGAGCGCCCGCGACGATCTGCTGTATGGCGATGCAATCACCTACGCTCCGTCCGCGCCGGGTTCGATCACGGGCGGAAGGGATATCCTGAACGGCGGACGCGGCAACGATCAACTCTGGGGCGGACCGAACAACGACAAGTTCGTCTTCAACACCGGCTCGGGCCAGGATGTGATCAAAGATTTCGATCAGGGCAACAAGGCTGTCGGCAGCACGGCCCGAGAGCATGACGTCATCAACGTGCACGACTACGGCTTTGCTGACTGGGCGGCGCTGCAGAGCCTGATCAGCGACGAMGGCTCCGGCAATGCCGTGATCCACCTGACGGCCAGCGATACCATCACGTTGAACGGGATCCATGCGGCGGATCTCCATGCCAGGGATTTCGTCGTCTAAGACCCCGGCCGCGCGGCCGAATGCCTGACGCAAGGGAGTGACCATGCGCGTTGTGATTTGCGGTGGCGGCGTGATCGGGGCCTGCACCGCCTGGTTCCTCCGCCGCCACGGCATCGACGTCATCGTCGTCGAGCGAACCGAGGTCGCGGCTGCCGCATCGGGCAAGGCCGGCGGCTTCCTGGCGCGCGACTGGTGCGCCGGTTCACCGCTCGATGCGCTGGCGCAGCGCAGTTTTGCGCTTCATGCGCAACTGCCGGAAGAGATCGCGAACGATTGGGGCTACCGCCCGATGACCGCCTATAGCGGCTTCGTTGCTTCCGATGGCGATCCGCGCCGGAATGCACGCTCCGCTCTCGGCTGGCTCAGCGACGGCGTCGTCATCGGACAGCGCATCGGCACGACCGAGACCACAGCGATCGTTCATCCCCGCAAATTCACTTCGGCTGTGATGAGCGCAGCGCTCGCGCAAGGCGCTACGCTTCGTCCGGAACGCGTCACGGGCATCGTGCGCGACGCGGATGGCACGACTGCGAAGGGCGTCGAGGTCGAGAGCGGCGTCATCGAGGCGGACGCGGTCGTGATTGCCATGGGACCATGGTCGCTGCTCGCCGCGCAATGGATGAGCCTGCCCGCCGTCTACGGCCAACGCAGCCCGAGCATCGTGTACGACACCGGCACGGACGTGCCGGCCGATGCGTTGTTTCTGGAATACGAGGAGCACGGCAACGCAGTCTCGATCGAGGTCTTCCCGCGGGCCGACGGCAGCACGCATATCACGGCGCTCTCCGACATCGCGCCGCTGCCGCTCGACCCGGCAGCCGTGACGCCGGAGCGCGACGCGATCTCGCGCCTGCAAACCATGTCCGAGCGGCTGTCGCCACTATTTCGGCCCGAGAAGATCATTGCGCAGCAGGCCTGCTTTCGTCCCGTGACACAGGACGGCTTGCCGCTGATCGGCCGGGTGCCGCAGAGTGACGGCCTCTATGTTGCGACCGGACACAACGTCTGGGGCATCCTCAATGCGCCCGCCACCGGCGAAGCAATGGCGCAACTGATCGCCAAGGGCGCAACGCGCGACGTGGACCTCTCGCCGTTCGATCCCGCCCGGCTCCAGCCGCTCGATCCATCGTTGCTGCAAGCGCGCTGAACCGTAACGCACTTCATCGACCGTCGCCTGACGTACGCCTTAACGCATACGCATGCCCGCCGACGAAATCTGCATGCCTGACGTGCCAAAATACCCGACGCTGCTCTCTATTTGCGCAGCACTGCACTTTGGTCCGTTTCTCACAATCCTGAACGCAGTTTCACTTGCCGAGAATGCCTCCACCGTTATAGTCGCGGCCAATGGCTCACGAGAGGCCTGTTTCAAGGGAGAGAACAACATGAAAAAAAGACTCTCTGTTGCGTTGCGAATAGCACTCGGTACGGCCACGGCCGGTGCGTTGATGACGGCATCTGGCGCGGCACTGCAGCCGATCCGATCAGGATCGGCGTGATCGCGGAAGCGCAGGCGATCGCCGGCGCCTCCATTCCGCAAGCGGCGCAACTCGCCGCCGACGAGATCAACGCAAACGGCGGCGTCGACGGCCGCAAGATCGAAATCGTCTCTTACGACAATCACTCCTCCTCGGCGGATTCGGTGCGCGCATTCCAGCGCGCGGTGAACGAGGACAAGGTCAACGCGGTCATCGCCAGCTATATCAGCGAGGTGGTGCTGGCGCTGGAGCCGTGGGCCTCACGCCTGAAGACGCCGTTCGTGACGCCCGGCGCCGCTTCCAACGAGATCAGCAAGAGCGTCCACGCCGATTACGAGAAGAACAAGTACACCTTCCACGGCTACCTGACCTCGGCGGCGCTGGCGCTCTCGGTCTGCGACGGCGCCAAAGACCTGCTCGTCGACAGGATGCACATGAAGACGGCCGTCATCATGAGCGAGGACGCCGCCTGGACCAAGCCGCTCGACATCGGCTACGAGGAGTGCCTGCCGAAGATCGGGCTGAAGGTGCTCGACCACATCCGCTTCTCGCCCGACACCACCGACTTCACCCCGATCTTCAACAAGATTGAGGGATCGAAGCCCGACGTGATCATCACCGGCATCTCGCATGTCGGCGTGCAGCCGACGGTGCAGTGGAAGAACCAACAGGTGCCCATCCCGATGTTCGGGATCTCCTCCCAGGCGACCAACGAGACCTTTGGCAAGGACACCAATCAGGCGGCCGAGGGCGTGCTCTACCAGGGCGTCTCCGGCCCCGGCGTCGCGGTGACGCCGAAATCGGTGCCGTTCGCCGAAAACTTCAAGAAGAAGTTCGGCAATTATCCGTCCTATGCCGGCTACACCGCCTATGACGAGGTCTACTACATCGCCGATGCGGTGAAGCGGGCGGGCTCGACCGAGGCCGACAAGCTGGTCGATGCACTGGAGAAGACCGACTGGGAAGGCACCATCGGCCGGGTCCAGTTCTACGGCAAGGACGATCAGTTCACCCACTCGATCAAATACGGCAAGGGCCTGATCACCGGCCTGATGCTGCAATGGCAGGACGGCAAGCAGAGTGCGGTCTGGCCCAAGGACGTCGCCAAGGTCGACGTCAAATTCCCGGGCTTCGTCAAGCTCAGCAACTAGCCGGAACAGCTCCCGGGACCACCTCCCGGGAGCTTCCACATGCGTCGTACGCAGCACCTTCCCTCAAGCCATAGACCCGATTGCCAATCATAGATGCGAGCATTCCAGATCCTGATCGATGGCTTCGCCATCAGCGCTCTCTACGCCCTCGGTGCCACCGGCTTCACGCTGATCTTCGGCGTCTCCGGCGTGCTCAACCTCTCCCACGGCGCCATCATGGTGGCGGCAGCCGTGGCGGCCTGGGCCGCCGCCAGCGTGCTCAATGTCGGCACCTATGCCGGCGCTCTGATCGGGGTCGCGGTCGCCCTCGTGACGGCGTTTGCCACCTACTTCGCGGTGGTGAAGCCGATCCAGGATTCCCGGCGCATCCCCAATGAGGAGAAGGAGATCTTCGTCCTCACAGGCACGCTGCTCTGGGGCATCATGATCCAGGAGCTGATCGCCTATTTCTTCACCAACAACGCCAAGACGGTGCTGCCGATCGTCGAGGGCGTGGTCGAGATCCTCGGCGTCCGCACGCCGAAGAACGAGATCTTCACCGCGATCGTGTGTTGCCTCGTCATCGCGCTGCTGTGGCTCCTGGTGAACCGCACCCGCACCGGCAAGGCGGTGCTGGCGGCGTCGATGAATCCGCGCGGCGTCACCCTGCTCGGGCTCGAGCTCACCAACATCTACATCGTGGTGTGGGGGATCTACGGCATCCTCGCCGGCATCGCCGGCGTGCTGCTTGGGATGTTTCTCGGCGTCAGCTCCTACAGCGTCGGACCGCTGACGGCGAGCGCGTTCTCGATCGTGGTGCTCGGAGGTCTCGGCAGCGTCTCCGGTTCGCTGATCGCGGCCTTCGTGGTCGGTTATCTCGAAACCCTCACGGCCTATCTGGTCTCGCCCGCCTACCGCACCATTCCGGCGCTGCTGCTGCTCGTGTTCGTGATGTACATCCGGCCCCAGGGCCTTCTGGGGAGGCGCTGAGATGGCCGGCTTCTTTACCACACGGCTGTTCTTCATCTCCCTCGCGCTGGTCGTGATCGCGGCAACGCTGCCGCTTTATGTCTCCGGCTACGTGCTCGGGCTTCTCACCGTCGCGTTCTATTTCGGCGTGTTCGCGATGGCCTGGGACCTGCTGTTCGGCTTTGCGGGCGAAGTCAATTTCGGCCCAACCTTCCTGATCGGCGTCGGCGCCTACACCGCCGGCATCCTGAATGCCCAGTTCGGCTGGTCGGTCTATCTCTGCATCGTGCTGGGGGCGCTCGCCTCCGTCATCGCCGGCCTGGTGCTGGCGCTGCCGGCGCTCCGGGTGCGCGGCCCCTATTTCGGCCTGACCACTCTGGTTGCGGTGCTGATGCTGCAGAATTTCATCGTGGTGTTCGCCGACCTCACCGGCGGCGAGATCGGGCTGACCATCCCCGACGTCATCACCATCAACGCCGGTGCGAACTACTGGATCGCGCTCGGCTTCATGACGATCTCGGCGGCGATCCTCTACGGCCTGTCGCAATCGCCGATCGGGCTGGTGCTCCAGGCGAGCGGCCAGGACCCGGTACAGGCCGGCGCGCTCGGCTTCAACATCGTCAAGCACAAGCTCGCCGCCTTCATCGTCAGCGCGTTCTTCTCGGGGCTGTCGGGCGCGCTTCTGGTGTTCTACTTCGGCACCGCCTCGGTCGGTACCGTCGTCGACGTCGCGGTCGGCGTGAACGTCATCGTCTCGGCCGTGCTCGGCGGCCGGCGTACCGTGCTCGGCGCGGCGCTGGGCGCGATCTTCCTGATCGTCGCCGGCGAGTTCCTGCGGCCCACGGGTGAGCTTGCGACCTTCATCGTCTCGGCGGTCGCACTGCTGGTCGTGCTGTTCTTCCCCGGCGGCTTCCTCGGAGCGGCCCTCTCGCGCGAGGCTCGTTCGTGATGGATATGAGGCTTTCAAACCGGGCTGTGCTCGAAGTCCGCGGCCTGACCAAGCGTTTTGGCGGGCTAACCGCGGTGAAGAACCTCGGCTTCGAGGTCAATGCCGGCGAGATTTTTGGCCTGATCGGACCGAACGGCTCGGGCAAGTCGACCGCGATGAAGAGCGTGATGGGCATCGAGCGCCCGACCGCCGGCGAAGTGATCTTCGAGGGCGAAAACGTCGCCGGCTTGCCTGCGCACAAGATCGCGCGCAAAGGTTTTGGCATGGTGTTCCAGCACTCGCGGCCGCTGAACCGGCAGACCGTGCTGGAGAACATTCTGGTCGCGCTGCTGCCGGACAGCCTGTTCATGCTATTCCCCGACAAGGCGCTGGTCGAGCGCGCCAAGTGGATCGCCGATCGCGTCGGGCTCGGCAACGTGATGAACCGCCGTCCGCCGACGCTGCCGTTCGCCGACCTGCGCCGGCTCGAGCTTGCCAAGGCGATCGCGCGCGACCCCAAGGTGGTGCTGGTCGACGAGCCCTTCGCCGGCCTGACGCGCGCCGAGGTCGACGTCTTCTCCGACCTGATCCGCAGCTTCCGCGACGACGGCCGCGCGGTGATGCTGGTCGACCACAACGTCAAGAGCGTCGCCGCGCTGGTCGACCGCGTGCTGGCGATGTATCTCGGCGAGGAAATCGTCACCGGCAAGGCCGACGACGTCATGAAGAACGAGACCGTGCGGAAGGTCTATCTCGGCGGCGCGCTCGAAATCCATGCGCGGCCCGAGACCAGCTTCAAGGACAAGGTGCCGCTGCTACAGGTCGAGAACGTCAGCGTCCATTACGGCAAGGCGCAGGCGCTCGAGAACGTCTCGATCCACGTCCACGAGGGCGAGTTCGTCTCCATCGTCGGCCTCAACGGCGCCGGCAAGACCACGCTGTTCAACACCATCTCGGGCTTCCTGCCGTACAGTGGCGAGATCATGCGCGGCGGCGAGAAGCTGCGCGGCACGAGCGCGGCGAAGATTGCCCGCAGCGGCCTGGTGCAATGCCCGGAGTCGCGCGAGCTGTTCGGCGAGATGAGCGTGCGGGAAAATCTCGATCTCGGCGGCCAGCATCTGTCCGACGACAAGCGCGCCGCGCAGCTCGCGCGGCTGTTCGAGCTGTTTCCGATCCTGAAGGAGCGTCAGGGCCAGATGGCACAGACGCTCTCCGGCGGCGAGCAGCAGATGCTGGCAATCGGCCGCGCCCTGATGATGCAGCCGCAAATCCTGATCCTGGACGAGCCGACGCTGGGGCTTGCGCCCGTCATCCTCGAGCTCCTGTCCAAGGCACTAACGAAGCTGCGGCAGACCACGTCGATCACGGTGTTGCTCGGCGAGCAGAACGTGACCTTTGCGCTGCCGCATGCCGACCGCGTCTATGTGCTCGAACACGCCCGGATCGTCTGGGAGGGCGATCCCGGCCGCTTCGCGAGCGAGGCCGGTGCTGGATATCTCTGACGTCACGTTCACAACGACAACAAAACAAAAGAAGCGAAACGACCATGCGACCATCGACGATTTTGAGCCGTAGCGTCCTCGCCTCCGCGCTGGCGCTGTGCCTCGCCGCGCCGGCCTACGCGCAATCGGGTGATCCGATCAAGATCGGCGTGATCGCCGAGGTGCAGTCGATCGCGGGTGCTGCGACGCCGGGCGGCGCGCAGATCGCCGCCGACGAGATCAACGCCAAGGGCGGCATCCTCGGCCGCAAGGTCGAGATCGTCACCTATGACAACAAGAGCTCGTCGGCCGACTCCGTGCGCGCGTTCCAGCGCGCGGTGAGCGAGGACAAGGTGTCGGCGGTGATCGCGAGCTATATCAGCGAGGTCGTGCTGGCGCTCGAGCCCTGGGCGGCGCGGCTGAAGATGCCGCTGATCACGCCCGGCGCCGCCTCGAACGAGATCACCAAGGCGATCCACAACGACTACGAGAAGAACAAATACACCTTCCACGGCTATTTGACCTCGGCAGCGCAGGCCCAGCTCGTCTGCGACGCGGCCAAGGATCTGCTGGTCGACAAGCTCAAGTTCAAGACGGTTGCGATCATGAGCGAGGACGCGGCCTGGACCAAGCCGCTCGACGTCGGCTACGAGGCCTGCCTGCCCAAGGCCGGACTCAAGGTCGTCGAGCATGTGCGCTTCTCGCCCGACACCACCGACTTCACGCCGATCTTCAACAACATCGAGGGCAAGAAGCCGGACGTGATCGTGACCGGCATCTCCCATGTCGGCGTCAGCCGACGGTGCAGTGGAAGAACCAGCAGGTGCCGATCCCGATGTTCGGCATCAGCGCGCAAGCCTTGAGCCCGACCTTCTGGAAGGACACCAATGGCGCCGCCGACGGCGTGCCCTCGCTCGCAGTTGCGACGCCCGACGTCGCCGTGACCTCCAAGACGAAGCCGTTTGCCGCGGCCTTCAAGGCCAAGTTCGGCACGCCGCCGGCCTATACCGGCTACACCGCCTATGACGAGGTCTACATCATCACCGACGCGATCAAGCGTGCGGGCTCGACCGATCCCGACAAGATGGTCGCCGAGCTCGAGAAGACCGACTTCGAGGGCACGATCGGCCAGATCCAGTTCTACGGCAAGAACGACGAGTTCACCCACGGCATCAAGTCCGGCCCCGGTGCGGTCTCCGGCCTCGTCTTCCAGTGGCAGGACGGCAAGCAGATCGTGGTCTGGCCCGAGAAGATCGCCGAAGGCAAGATGAAGTTTCCGAGCTTCGTGAAACTGTCGCAGTAACCGGCGCAGCAGCCGACATCGCGCCCATTGCTCCTTGCGCGGTGGGTTTTTTCTTTCCCTGTCGCGATGCGCATTACCGGCCGCCACAGCGACCTTGGGTCGCGTTGACCTGCCCCCAGTTCCCCTGACCACAATGCGGTTCGTTCCCCTGATGCGACACTGACCGCCTCCCTGCTGGCGCGGAGCATCTCAGATGGACCCAAGCATCTCCCCAGGGCGTCCCCCTGCGCCGGAAGATTTTGCCCAGATATTCAGGCTGATCGGCGGGTACCGCATCTCGCAGGCGCTGCACGTCGCTGTCGAGCTTGGAATTCCCGACCTGCTGTCGGCCGGCCCGCGACAATGCGACGATCTGGCAGTGACGACCAAGACCCATGCCGCCACGCTTTATCGGCTGCTGCGCTTTCTGGCCGGAGCAGGACTGTTCGACGAGATTTCTCCGGGAAGGTTTGAGCTCACCCAGCTGGGATCCACCCTCCGCGCCGACATTCCGGGCTCGATCTGTCCAGTGGTGCGGCTGTGGCTCGGCGAGTCACATTGGCATTCCTGGGGCCATCTCCTGCACTCCGTCCAAACCGGAGAGCATGCCTTCGATCATGCACATGGGATGGGGGTGTTCGACTATTTGCGCAAGGACGCGGGGCTTTCGGCGGTCTTCAACGCGACGATGACCACGAGCTCCACCCGATTGGGTTCGGCGCTGCTCAAACACTACGACTTTCAAGGAGTAAGTCGCATCGTCGATGTCGGCGGCGGGCACGGTTTCACGCTAGCGACCATCCTGGCCGCTCATCCCAATATGCGCGGCGTGCTCTACGATCTGCCTGACGTCGTGGCCGGCTCCGCCGCCGCACTGGAGGCTGCAGGCGCGAGGGAGCGATGCGAGGCTATCGGCGGGAGTTTCTTCGAATCCATCCCGAAGGACGCGGACGCCTACATTCTGAAGCAAATCATTCATGATTGGGACGATGACCAATCGCTGGCAATCCTGCGAAACGTTCGCACGGCGATGCCTGCGCATGCCAGGGTTCTCCTGATCGAACGGCGGATCGAGCCCAATCATCGCGACGCGATGCGCGTCCTTCACATCGACATGGAAATGCTGGTCAATGTTTCCGGCATGGAGCGCACGGATGCGGAATATCGATCTCTGCTCGAGCGAGCCGGCTTCCGATTGGGAAGGGTGATCCCGTTGCTCGACGGCGCGAGCTTCGCGGTGTTCGARGCGACCCGTTCCGACACCAACTGACTGAGTTGGGAAGCGGAGGGCTCGATCCGGCTCGTTTCGCACATGCGTTGTGTGCCGCGGCCGCTGGTATCGACCTTGGGCGATGTTGACTTTCCACCTCCCGCTCCCAATACTTCGAAAAAATAGCAAGCCGGCCACAAAGACGGTTCAGAGGGAGGATAGGATGCCCACTTCACGCAGGACGCTGCTGAAGACCTCGGCGGCGGCCGCCGCCGCACTCAGCCTCGATTGGACGCGCGCCAGGGCACAAGCCGAGACATTGCGCATCGGCCTGATCTACGACCTGACCGGCCCGTTTGCCGCCGGCGGCTCGGTGGCCTCGTCGATCGGCGCGCAGATCGCGATCGATCTCGTCAACGAGAAAGGCGGTATCGGCGGCAAGACCAAGATTGTTCCAGTCGCCGCGGATTCCCAGAGCAAGCCCGACGTTGCGATCAACGAGGCCGAACGCCTGATCAGCCAGGAGAAGATCGACATCATCAACGGCGTCTATGCGAGCTCGCATGCGGTGCCACTCGCGGCGAAGGTCGAGCAGCAGAAGAAGATCCTCTGGATCACGACCGCGGTCTCGACCGCCGTGTTCAAGGACAAGAACCTGCAATACGTGTTTCGCGCGCAGATCCACTCGGATCAGTACGGCCAGGCTTTCGCCGGTTTCCTCGCCGAGCATGCGAAAGCAAAACTCGGAATGGATCCCAAGGAGGTCAAGGTCGCACTGATCCATGAGGACGGCCCCTACGGTGTTGGCGTCGCCGCCGCCGACGAGGCCTACGCCAAGGAGGCCGGCATCCAGGTGGTGCTGCGCGAGGGTTATTCGGCCTCGGCGCCCGACCTCTCGGTGCTGGTGACCAAGATCAAGCGGGCCAAGGCCGACGTGATCTCGCATGCCGGCTACAACCCCGACATCACCCTGTTCCTGCGCCAGGCGCGCGAGAGCGGCCTGCGCTTCAAGATGCTGTTCGGCGCCGGCGCCGGCTACAGCCAGCTCGACAAGCTGCGCGCCACTTTTGGTCCCGACATCGACAATTTCTGCAACATCGATCCGGTGCCGGCGCAATTGCTCGATCCGGCAAAGCTCGCACCGGGTATCGGCGATCTGACCAACGCCATGGTCGCGCGCTACAAGGCCAAGACCGGCGCCACCGACGTGCCGCCGCACTGCTCGATGGGCTTCAACCAGACCTGGGTGCTGCTCAACAACGTGCTGCCGGTCGCCAAGGAAAAGTACGGCAGCTTCGAGCCCGAGGCGATCCGCAAGGCCGCGCTCGACGTCGACATCCCCGCCGGCGGCACCATCCAGGGCTATGGCGTGAAATTCTTCCCGCCGGGCACGCCACTCTCCGGCCAGAACGAACGCTCGACACCGGTGGTGATGCAGAACGCCGGCGAGCACATCTCCGTGGTGTGGCCGACGAACATCCGCACGCAGGACCCGGTATTTCCGCTGCCGAAGGGCTCGACTTACGGGACGTAGGGAAAGTTTATCGCCGCAGCGGGACTGCGCTCCCTCGCCCCGCTTGCGGGGAGAGGGTTGGGGT
>NZ_JBFULT010000068.1:0-34346 GCF_054049755.1 Bradyrhizobium sp. P5_C11_2 | reverse complement strand
GTATAGCATTCGGGTGTATTCATTGCTTCCTCCCAAACTGTTGCCAATTGCTTGGTCACTGCTACGCGGGAGAGGTCGTCGGTCCTGAGGTCGCTTTAATTCGAAGCGCCGTGACCGGTTTTGCGGAGTGTGTCCGTCCTGTCGACGTCACCCTGATCCGCTGGATGATGATCCGCTTCTCGAGCGTCGGAGCGTTCAGCTGCGATCAGCAGCTGTTTCCGCATTTCAGCGAGGCGGGCGCGGCAATATTCACGATAGAGCAGGTCCAATATGGTGGGCATGATCACCCCCATCGTTTGACTCTCGATTTACAGGTATTCCACCGCGAATTTTCGAGGTGATCGTAGCCCGTCAGATGGCTCTTCGATATGAGCCCGTTCACAGACTGTGCCAATTCCAAAGCTCAATGGCCGTTTGGTTGACTTGATCGTCTGTGCGATAAAAACAACAGGGCTAATTACCTAACGTGCACCATAGCAGCCCTCTGTTTCAGCAAGACTTCGTCAAACAACTTAAGGGCGCCGAACCGCAACGAAAACTCCACCACAGCGCGAAATGACTTACCACGGAGTGCAAGCACGACTCGATGCAACGCGGATCGGCGCGACGGAGATCATGTGCTGTGCGACTCACGGTTCAGGCGCACGAATCGTCGCGGCGCCGGCGCAGACCATCCCCGTGCTCGCGCTAAGCTGCACGGCTCGTGCGACGCCGCAGGGCAGCTGCGCTTTGCCGCCGCAGCGGCCGCCTGCCATTCACGCGGCATTCATCGCAAAACTCCTACCAGTTCGGACGACCAGGAGAATTCGATGAAACTTCCGTCCGCGGCCGTCGCCGCCAGCCTCGTGTGTCTGATCATTGCGCCAGTGCTCGCGCAGACGTCGCCGCCAGCCGCACCCGCCCCGACGGCCACCGTGCCGGTTCCCGCCACCAAGCGGGTGACCTGCCTCGCAACGACGCAGGCGCTGAAAGGGCAGGACAAGCGCGATCAGATGCAGCTCTGCATGGCGCAGGCGCGCGTCGATTGCCTGAAGCAGGCGATCGACCAGAAGGTCGTCGGCGAGCCCCGGAAGAATTTCATCAAGACGTGTGTCGGCGGCGATGGGGCGGAGCCGCAATAGGCGCGCGCCCGTGGCCTTACGGCTGCGGCTTCGGCGCGCCGGGGAAATGCCGCTGCAGCACCGCGGCGGGCGTGGCGTAGGCCTCCTGCAGGTCCACGCTCCAGTATTTCAGTTCGTCGAGCGGGATCCGCGTGTCGGTGATCGCGCAACGGACATAGGTCCCCGGCGAGATCACGCGGAAGTCGCCGTCGAGATATTGTACCTGCGCTTCGCCGTGGCCGGAGGGGCCGAACTTGTTCAGCACGGTCGATAGTCTCCGTGAAAAGGGCTCTCCGTGGAAAACCCTGGAGGGCATGATTTGGTGAATTCGATCTAGCATAAATAAGATGCCTTGTCCGCCCGTCAAACCCACCGATTTGTGATGTTTTGCCGCTGTTTGCGCATGATAGTGCTGCGGCGAAGGATCGCTGGTTCCGGCTCGCTTGAGACCGGCGCCTGATACGGCAGAGTCCGATGCGCCTTCGACTGACCGCCCTGTTTCTGATGCTGCTGATGTCGGCCGCGCACGCGGCGCCGGCGCCGCAGCAGGTCGACATTCCGCTCGCTTCCGGAATCCTGCACGCGCAGCTCTACAAGCCCGAGGGTGAGGGGCCGTTTCCGACGGTGATCGCGCTGCACGGCTGTGGCGGCCTCGGCAGCCATTCCGAGTCCGTGCTGCCGCGCTATCGCGACTGGGCCGAGCGGCTGCTCAAGGMCGGTAACGCGGTGCTGCTGCCCGACAGCTACGGCTCGCGCGAGCTCGGGCCGCAATGCCGCGTCAAGGAGATGCGCGTCAAGGCGCGGCGCGAGCGTGTCGCCGACGTCGCGGCGGCGCGCGCCTGGCTGATGAAGCAGGACTGGGTGGCGCGCGACCGCGTCAGCCTGATCGGCTGGGCCAACGGCGCCAGCGCGCTGCTGTGGGCGGTGCGTCCGCAGAGCGCGACGCGCGACGCTGGTCCGGATTTCCGCGCCGCGATCGCGTTCTATCCGGACTGCCGGATTTCCGCCGGCCTTGGCTGGAGCACGCGGGTACCGACGCTGGTTTTGATCGGCGCCAATGACGACGTGTCGTCGCCGCCGGCCTGCCGCCAGATGGTCGAGGGTGCGCATGGCCGCAGCGCGCTCGCGCGTATCGTGGTCTATCCCGGCGCCTATCACGATTTCGACCGCGCCAACACGCCGCTGCACGCAGCTGCCGGCGGCACCGACGCTGCCGCACCCGAGCACGGCCATCTCGGCACCGACACGCAGGCGCGCGCGGATTCGCAGAAGCAGGTTGCGGAGTGGCTGGCGCGGTGATGGTGGTCTCGTAGCCCGGATGAAGCGAAGCGAAATCCGGGAATCTCAACACGCGACCCCGGATTACGCTTCGCTTCATCCGGGCTACGGGCTTCCAAAGCGGGACCGCCCGGGGAACAACGATCGAAGCGGACAGCCCCGCATCGACCACCGCCCTGCACGGATAATGGCCGACCGTGAATCTACGGATCGTGCCTCACGCCGGTTTCAGCATGCGGCGTCGCCATCATTCGACCACGATGTGGACTAAACGCATCCACATGCGCAACCGCATCGTCCTGTTCTCCTCCGCACTGATCGTCTTCACCGTCGCGATCTTCCTGTTCGAAGCCCACGCCGGCGCGCCGCAGCTCGCCACGACGAGTCTTCGCCCCACTCCTCCTTGGGGTTTTGGGGCCCGGCCTTCGCCGGGACGACAGCGAGTGTGTGGCACGCGCGCCCCCGCCAACTCGCTGTCATCGCCCGCGAAGTGCGATCCAGTATTCCGGGACGTTTGTGAGTCACTGAGAAGCTGCGGCGTACTGGATTCCCCGCTTTCGCGGGGAATGACACCGAGGGTGGGGCAGAGCGTCCTCGCGCTTTAAAACAAGCTGCCCTGATCCACCGGCTTGCCCACGCGCTTGGGCGCGGGTTTTGTCTCCTGCGCGGCCGGCTTCGGTTGCGATGGTGCGCGCTTTGTGGCGGGTGCCGGGCGATCCGGATCCGCGGTCGCCGCGACACGTCCGTCCGCGAACTCGATCTCGACGCGTGCGCCGGGCCCGACGCTGTCTGCCGAATGCAGCGGATGCCCGGCCTCGTCGCGCACCAGCGCAAACCCGCGGGCGAGCACACCGCGATAGGACAGCGCCGAGAGCAGCTTGCCGCTGGCCTCGACGCGGGCGTCGAGCCGCTGCAACAGCGTCACCAGCGCACGGTTGGCACGTTCGGCCAGACGATGCGTGCGCTCGCGCTGGCGGGCAATCGCATTGCGCTGCGCCTGCGCGTTGGAGAGTTTTGAGGCACGCAGCCGCACCTCGAGACCGGCAAAGCGGTCGCGCCGCTGCCGCAACAGCGACCGCGCGGACAGGCCGAGCCGCTCGCCGCACACGGTGAGCCGGTGATCGGCCTGCGAGATCTGCCCGTGCAGCACCCGCAGCGTCAGCTTGGCGCCCGCGGCGGTAAACCGGCGGAAATGCGCATGCGTGTTGGCTTTCAAGCCGCGGGGCAGGGCGGAGCCTGCCGAATCCAGCCGTTGCCGCGGGATCGCCAGAAGATCGCCGGCCGCGGGCAGTGCGCGCGCAGCAGCACGCAGCTCGTTGCGGCGGCTTTCATGGGCACGCTGCCAATAGGCGCGGGTGCGGCGGGCGAGATCGGCGACCTCGACGAACAGATCGCTGCGCACCGGCACCGCCATCTCGGCGGCGGCCGTCGGCGTCGGCGCGCGCTTGTCGGCGACGAAGTCGATCAGCGTGATGTCGGTCTCGTGGCCCACCGCCGAGATCAGCGGGATCATGCTCTCGGCCGCGGCACGCACCACGATCTCCTCGTTGAACGACCAGAGGTCCTCCAGCGAGCCGCCGCCGCGCGCCACGATCAGGACGTCCGGCCGCGGAATCTTGCCGCCTTCGGGCAGCGCGTTGAAGCCGCGGATCGCGGCTGCGACCTGCTCGGCCGAGCCTTCGCCCTGCACCTTGACCGGCCACACCAGCACATGGCGGGGGAAACGGTCCTCGAGCCGGTGCAGGATGTCGCGGATGACGGCGCCGGTCGGTGACGTCACCACGCCGATCACCTCCGGCAGCCAGGGCAGCAGCTGCTTGCGCGCCTCGTCGAACAGGCCTTCGGCGGCGAGCTTCTTCTTGCGCTCCTCCATCAGCGCCATCAGCGCGCCGATGCCGGCCGGCTCCAGCGCCTCGATCACGATCTGGTACTTCGAGGAGCCCGGATAGGTCGTGAGCTTGCCGGTGGCGATGACCTCGAGCCCTTCCTGCGGCTTGAAGCGCATCCGCCCGTGCACGCCCTTCCAGATCACCGCCTCGATCTTGGCGCTCTCGTCCTTGAGCGCGAAATAGCAGTGGCCGGAGGAGTGGGCGCCGCGAAAGCCCGAGATCTCGCCGCGAACCCGGACATGGCCAAAGGCGTCCTCCACCGTCCGCTTCAGGGACTGGGAGAGCTCGGAAACGGTGAATTCGGGGGCGTTGAGCAGTTGTTC
Organism: Bradyrhizobium sp. P5_C11_2; assembly: GCF_054049755.1. NCBI lineage: Bacteria > Pseudomonadati > Pseudomonadota > Alphaproteobacteria > Hyphomicrobiales > Nitrobacteraceae > Bradyrhizobium > Bradyrhizobium sp. P5_C11_2. The sequence continues at coordinate 29,756 of NZ_JBFULT010000068.1, read as the reverse complement.
CGCAGGCGGCATCGGCAAACGATTCGGCATGTTGGGGTCAGGCCCGACGTTAAGGATTTTCGCCGCGCGGCGCCAATCCGGCGATTGAATGAAAGAGTTCTCTGCCATATAGAGTAATCTATTGATAATTTGCTTGGCGGGTCGGTGGCTGTGCGGCGTGTTGAACGGACTGACATGGGCCATGTGCGCGGTGGGCGGGCTACCCGACCTGCACCCATTGCCCAAGAAGGAGCGCTGCCGTGATTGACAGCAAGCAGGCTTCCGAACCGCTGAACGACAGTGCGGATACCGTTCGCCCCGCGCGGCGGTCGCAGATCTACCTGGTCTCCGGTGTCGTCCTGCTGATGTGGGGCGTACTGCCGTTTGCCGACGACATCGCAGCGTGGTTCTGGCCGCGTTACGGACTCTATTTCTGGTTCGCAGTATACGCCGCCTCGACCATCGGCCTCATTGCGCTCAGCGCCTATCATCTTTCGAAGAACCGCATCCGCGTGTTCGACAGCCGCAATCTGCTGACGTTTTTGCTGATCGCCGCCTTCGGCATCTTCTGCTGCTATTTCGGCAAGTTCACGCTGCGCCAGCAAACGGTGTTCTGGCCGATCTACATCATGCTGTTCGGCATGATGGCAGGAGTCCGGTTCGGCCACGGCTTCCTCGTGATCGGCGCGACCATCATCGCGCTGACACTGATCGGATATTTCTCCATCCCGGGGACATCGCTGTTGCCGTGGATGGCGGCCGTCAACGGCGGCGGGCTGATCGTCGGCGGTCTCTGGATGCGCCGAAATTAACCGTGGCCGAGCTCGACGACATCATCCACCAGCCGTTGCGCCTCAAGATCATGGCGGCGCTGAACGCGCTGCCCGTGTCCTCTGGCCTGGAGTTCTCGCGGCTGAAGAAGCTGACGGGTGCGACCGACGGCAATCTCGGCGCACATATCGAGACCCTGGCGAAGGCCGGCTACGTCTCGGTCGAAAAGGCCTTCGTCGGCAAGAAGCCGCAGACCACGGTCACCGCGACAGCCGCGGGCCGAGGGGCGTTCGCGCGGCATGTCGCGACGTTGCAGGAGATCATTGCGGGGAAGCCGTTCTAACCCCGTCGTTATTCCGGGGCGTCGCGCAGCGACGAGCCCGGAATGACGGGGAGGGTGGGGCAACACCCCTTGAGACCTGCGACGATTCGTGCGACCGACGCGGCAAGCCAAACCCCTCATTCTGAGCCTCGTATGCACATTCTCCTGCTCGGTTCCGGCGGCCGTGAACATGCCCTCGCATGGAAGATCGCGGCCTCTCCCCTGGTGACGAAATTCTGGTGCGCGCCGGGCAATGCCGGCATCGCGCGCGAGGCGGAGTGCGTGGCGCTCGATGTCGCCGACCATGCCGCGGTGATCGACTTCTGCAAGACGAATGCGGTCGAGCTCGTCGTGGTCGGCCCGGAGACGCCGCTTGCCGCCGGCATCGTCGATGATCTCACCGCCGCCGGCATCAAGGCGTTCGGGCCCAGCGGGGCGGCAGCGCAGCTCGAAAGCTCCAAGGGCTTCACCAAGGCGCTCTGCACCGAATTCGGCATTCCGACCGGCGCCTACAAGCGCTTCACCAACGCCGCTGACGCGCGCGCCTACGTCCAGAGCCAGGGCGCACCGATCGTGGTCAAGGCCGACGGCCTTGCCGCCGGCAAGGGCGTGGTCGTCGCCAAGACGGTGCGCGAGGCCGAGGACGCCATCGCCATGATGTTCGAGGGCGCGTTTGGCGAGGCCGGCGCCGAGGTCGTGATCGAGGAGTTTCTGCCGGGCCGCGAGATCAGCTTCTTCGCGCTCTGCGACGGCGAGACCGCCATTCCGCTGGCCTCCGCCCAGGACCACAAGCGGGTGTTCGACCACGACGTCGGGCCGAACACCGGCGGCATGGGCGCCTATTCGCCGACGCCGCTGGTGACGCCGGCGATCCACGACGCGATCATGGCGAAGATCATCTTGCCGACGGTCGCCGGCATGAAGCAGCGCGGCACGCCGTTCCGCGGCATCCTCTATGCCGGGATCATGCTGACGACGCAGGGCCCAAAACTGTTCGAGTTCAACGTCCGCTTCGGCGATCCCGAGTGCCAGGTCCTGATGCTGCGCATGATGTCGGACATCGTGCCGGCGTTCCTCGCCGCCTGCGACGGGGAGTTGAAGCATTTCGATCTGCGCTGGTATCCGGAATCCGCGCTCACCGTGGTGATGGCGGCGAAGGGCTATCCCGGCGACTACCAGAAGGGCACGCGGATCGAGGGGCTCGATGACGCCGCGAAGGTCGACACCGTCGAGATCTTCCATGCCGGCACGGTGGCGCAGGATGGCGCGATCCTCGCCAATGGCGGCCGCGTGCTCAACGTCTGCGCGCTCGGCAAGACCGTGACGGAGGCGCAAGGCCGCGCCTATCAGGCCGTCGACCGCATCAGCTGGCCGGAAGGTTTCTGCCGCCGCGACATCGGCTGGCAGGCGGTGGAAGCGGAGAAGGCCAAGGGCTGATTGCGGTTTTTCCGCTAACGGCGCAAAACGCGTCGACCGGACGCGTGAGATTGTCGCGCCATCGCGCCGCCATAACGACATTCGAAAAATGCGCAATCGGCGATTGGGGTTAGCATCCCTTGCCGAGGACCGCCGTGCTACTTTGCATGGGGTTGTTTTTCGATAATTTTGGTTGGGCCCTGCCCGGGAATGACCAGATAAGGATGCAGAAGATGTCCGATCTCGCCGACCTCTACCCCGGCTTCGCCTCCGAATGGATCAACACTTCCTTCGGCCGCATTTTCGCGCGCGTCGGCGGCAAGGGCCCGCCGCTGTTGCTGCTGCACGGCTTCTCCGAGACGCATGTGATGTGGCACCGCGTCGCGCCGCAGCTCGCCGACAAGTTCACCCTGATCATTCCCGACCTGCCGGGCTATGGCTGGTCCGACATGCCCGAGAGCGACGCGCTGCACATGCCCTATAGCAAGCGCGCGATGGCGAAGGCCATGGTGGAAGTGATGGAACGGCTTGGCCACGTGCACTTCGCGCTCGCCGGCCACGACCGCGGCGGCCGGGTCTCCTACCGGCTTGCGCTCGACCATCCCGGCCGGCTGTCGCGGCTCGCCGTGCTCGATATCCTGCCGACCTACAATTACTGGGAGCGCATGAACCGCGCCTACGCGCTGAAGATCTATCACTGGACCTTCCTCGCGCAGCCCTATCCGCTGCCGGAGACGCTGATCGCGAGTAACGGCGAGTTCTTCCTGCGCTTCAAGATGGCGAGCCAGACCAAGTCGAAGACGCTGGACGCCATCGACCCGCGTGCGCTCGAACATTACATCGCGCCGTTCCGCGATCCCGCCCGCGTGCACGCCATGTGCGAGGATTATCGCGCCGGCGCCTATTTCGACTACGATCTCGACAAGGCGGATTTCGAGGCCGGCAAGAAAATCACGGTTCCGATGCTGGCGCTGTGGGGCAATGCCGGCGTGGCCCAGGCCGCCGCCACGCCGCTCGACACCTGGAAGCAATGGGCGACCAATGTCGACGGCATGCCGGTGGATTCCGGACATTTCCTCACGGAGGAGAATCCGGATGTCACCGCGAAGGCGTTGCGGGAGTTCTTCCTCGCGCCTTAACGCCGCTCCCGAAAGAAGTCCTTGAGCAGCCGCGCCGCTTCGCTCTCGCCGACCCCGGAATAGACGTCCGGGACGTGATGGCAGGTCGGCGACGCGAAGAACCGCACGCCGGACTCGACCGCGCCGCCCTTGGGGTCGGCCGCGCCGTAATAGAGCCGCCGCACCCTTGCAAAGGAGATCGCGCCCGCACACATGGTGCATGGCTCCAGCGTCACGTAGAGGTCGCAGTCGACCAGGCGCTCGCTGCCGATTTTCCTGGCCGCCTCGCGCAGCGCAATGATCTCGGCATGGGCCGTCGGGTCGTAATCGGTCAGCGTCCGGTTCGCCGCGGTCGCGATCACCTCGTAATTGCGGACCACGACGCATCCGATCGGAACTTCGCCCGATTTTCCGGCGTTTTCGGCCGTTTTGAGCGCCAAATCCATGAAAGAAGGGGCTTTCATGCCTCGTATCATCGCCAGAAACCTGCTAGTAGCTGCGCCTTCAGCAAGAGTGAATACCGGATTTGCCTGAGCATGCGGCTCGAAACGAGCGCGCACATTGCTTTTGGCCACCCCCCTAAGTGAGATTATTCATGCCTCGCGACAGCGACAAAGACAACGATTCCCGCGGCCGGCGAGGGCCCCCCAAGGGACCGTCCAAGGGTCGGTCCGGCAAGCCGCGCGGCCCCGAGAAGAAGTTCGCCAAGCGCGGCCCCGAGGGCAGCAGCGACGCCCGCCCGCCCCGCGGCGACCGCGACAGCCGTCCATTCCGCCGCCGCGAGGAGGGCAATGCCCCGCGCCGCGACTTCGGTGACCGTCCGAAATTCAAACGCGACGACCGCGGCGGTGAGGAGCGTGGCGAGCGCAGCTTCAAGCCGCGTGGCGAACGGTCATTTTCCGATCGTCCATCGCGCGACGGCGAGAAGCGCTCGTTCAAGCCGCGTGGCGATCGCCCGTCCTTCGGGCGCGATGACCGTCCGCCGCGCAGCCGTGATCGCGATGACTCCCGCCCCGCCGCCCGGACAGGTGACAAGAAGTTCGGCGACAAGCGGCCCTACACGCCGCGCGGTGAGCGCCCGGAACGCAAGTTTGACGGCGAGCGGAAGTTTTCGCGCGGCGCACCCGACCGCAGCGACCGGCCACGCTCTTTCGGTGATCGCAATGACCGTCCGCGCGACCGTGGCGAGCGCAGTGATTCAAAACCGTGGCAGAAGCGCGATGCGGCTCCGCGCGGCGACCGGCCGCCGCGGAAGGATTTCAGCAAGGGTCCGCGCAAGGATTTCGGCGGCCGTGACCGCAGCGAAGACAAGCCCTGGCAGAAGCGCGAAGGCGGCGGCGACGACCGTCCCCGGTTCTCGCGTTCGCGCGACGATCGCGCATCGGGTGATCGTCCCTTCCGCGAGCGGCCCAAATTCGACCGCCCCAAGTTCGACCGCCCGCGCGATGACCGCCCCAAATTCGATCGGCCCCGTCGTGACGGCGATGGCGAGCGTGGCGGGCGCGGCGGCGACCGCCCGAAATTCGATCGTCCGCGCGGGCGCTCCGAGGGCCGCTCCGACTGGCACGAGCATCCGCGCAGCGAAGGCCGTTCCGGCGATCGTCCGCGCCGCGAAAACGAGGACGACAGCAGGATCTTTGAGAAGCGTCCGGCGTTCGGCGGTCGCGGCGCCTATCGCGAGCGCGATCGTGATTTCGACCGCCGGCCCCGGCGCGAAGAGGAGCCGAAGCCGAAGAAGGCCGGTGAGCGCATCGCCAAAGTGCTGTCGCGTGCGGGCCTCGCCTCGCGGCGCGATGCCGAGGACATGGTCACGCAGGGCCGTGTCACCGTCAACGGCCGGGTGATCAACTCGCCGGCGCTCGACGTGACCCAGAACGATGTCATCGCGGTCGACGGCAAGCCGTTGCCTGAGCGCGAGCGCACGCGGCTGTTCCTCTACCACAAGCCGCGCGGGCTGATGACCACGCATGACGACCCCGAGGGCCGTCCGACCGTGTTCGACAATCTGCCGGAAGGCCTRCCGCGGCTGATCTCGATCGGCCGGCTCGACTTCAACACCGAAGGCCTGCTCCTGCTGACCAATGACGGTGGTCTCGCGCGCACGCTCGAGCTGCCCGATACCGGCTGGCTGCGCCGCTACCGTGTCCGCGCCCATGGCGAGGTCACGCAGGCGCAACTCGATCAGCTCAAGAACGGCATCGAGGTCGAGGGCGTCAAATACGGCCCGATCGACGCGACGCTGGAGCGCGACCAGGGCGCCAATGTCTGGCTGGTGTTCGCGATCCGCGAAGGCAAGAACCGCGAGGTGCGCAACGTCTGCGCCCATCTCGGGCTCGAGGTGAACCGGCTGATCCGCGTCTCCTACGGCCCGTTCCAGCTCGGCGAGGTCCCGGAAGGCCAGGTCGAGGAGATCAAATCCCGCGTGCTGCGCGATCAGCTCGGCGACAAGGTGATCGAGAAGTCGGGCGCGCAGTTCGACGTGCCGCAGAAATCTCCTTCACACGACGCCGAAGCGCCGCGCGAGAAGAAGCCTGCCAGCAAGCGCGACGTGATCAACGACCGCAAGGGCCGCCGTGTGCTGGTCCAGCGCACCGGCAGCGACGAAGCGCGCGAGCGCAACGAGGCCGAGGCCAGCGGCTACGGTCCCCCGCGTCGTCCCAAGCGCGGCTATCACGGCAAGCGCGATCTGACGCCGAAGGAGGACTAGGGTTGCGCGTCGTCGGCGGTCGCTTGAAGGGGCGCAATCTTGCCTCACCGTCCTCGCGCGACATCCGCCCCACGGCGGATCGCCTGCGCGAGTCCGTGTTCAACATTCTCGTGCACGCCTATGACGATCCGATCCAGGACGCGCGCGTGCTCGACCTCTTCGCCGGCACCGGCGCGCTCGGCATCGAGGCGGCCTCGCGTGGCGCAAAATTCACGCTGTTCGTCGACAATGGCGCCGAGGCGCGCGCGCTGTTGCGCAACAATGTCGAGGCGCTGGGCCTCGGCGGCACGACCAAGGTCTATCGCCGCGACGCGACCGATCTCGGCCCGGCGCACCCTGTCGAGCCGTTCGCGCTGGTGTTCCTCGATCCGCCCTACGGCAAGGGTTTTGCCGACAAGGCGCTCGTCAGCTTGCGCGACGGCGGTTGGCTCACGCCGGGCGCGCTGCTGGTGGTCGAGGAGGCGAAGGCTGCGCAGTTTGTGGCGCCTGAAGGCTACGAGGAGCTGGAGCGGCGCGCTTATGACGACACGGAGTTCGTGTTTCTGAAGAGATCGTAGCTTCGTAGGGTGGGTTAGCGAAGCGTAACCCACCGCTTCTGTCTCTGCGGAAACCAAAGTGGTGGATTACGCCTTCGGCTAATCCACCCTACGACATCACCGTCTTCCAAACAGCTTCTCGACATCCGCAAGCTTCAGCTCGACATAGGTTGGGCGGCCGTGGTTGCACTGGCCGGAGTTCGGGGTGTCCTCCATTTCGCGGAGCAGGGCGTTCATCTCTTCCGGCCTCAGCCTGCGGCCGGCGCGCACCGAGCCGTGGCAGGCCATGGTGGCGGCGACATGCATCAGGCGGCGCTCCAGCGGCAACGCCTCGTCCCATTCGGCCATGTGCTCGGCGAGATCGCGCAGCAGCCCGCCGGCATTGGCCTTGCCGAGCAGCGAGGGCGTCTCGCGCACTGCGACCGCGCCGGGGCCGAAGGATTCGATCGCGAGACCGAACGAGGCAAGCTCGTCGCCGCGCGCGAGCAGCCGCTCCACCGTGGCCTCGTCCATCTCGACGATTTCGGGGATCAGCAGGATCTGCCGCTGCACGCCATTTGCGGCGAGCGACGCCTTCAGCCGCTCATAGACGATGCGCTCATGGGCGGCATGCTGGTCGACGATGATCAGGCCGTCGCGGGTCTGCGCGACGATGTAGGTCTCATGCAGCTGCGTGCGCGCGGCTCCCAGCGGACGGTCGACCAGATCGCCCACGGGCTGCGCGTCGATCCGCACGTCCGCGCTCGGCGCGCCGACGTCGAACGCGGCCTGGGCCCGCTCCGCGAAGGCGGGCGCGGCGGCGCCGTCGAAGGACGGCAGCGGCGCGGCGGGAGCGGATGGCGACTGCCGCCAGTCCCAGCTTGCCGGGCGCGGCGTGAAGGCGGGCCGGAACGACGACAGCGCGCTGCCGCCGCTGTTGGCCGCGGTGCGCCTGCCCTCGCGCGCGAGCCCTTCCTTCAATCCGTGYACGATCAGCGCACGCACCAGGCCGGCATTGCGGAAGCGTACCTCGGTCTTGGCCGGATGCACGTTGGCGTCGACCTCGCGCGGGTCGAGCGTGACGAACAGCGCCAGCACCGGATGGCGGTCGCGCGGCAGATAGTCGGAATAGGCCGCGCGCACGGCGCCGAGGATCAGCTTGTCGCGCACCGGGCGGCCGTTGACGAAGAGATACTGCCCGAGCGCGTTGGCTTTGGTGAGCGCCGGGGCCGCGGCATAGCCGGCGACCACAACGCCCTCGCGCTCGGCATGGACCTCGATGGCATGGCTGCGAAACTCCGCCCCCAGAATATCGCCGAGCCGCGTCAGGCGTCCGGCCGCGCCGGGCAGGGCCGCCGCCCAGGTCACCGGCGCACGCTCCTCGCCCGCCAGCGTGAAGGCGATATCGGGCCGCGCCATCGCCAGCCGTCGCACCACCTCGCGGATCGCCTCGGCCTCGGTGCGGTCGGTCTTGAGAAACTTCAGCCGCGCCGGCGTCGCGTAGAAGAGGTCGTTGACCTCGACGCGCGTGCCATGTGCGAGTGCCGCCGGCATGATCTCGGACTTCTCGCCGCCCTCGACGGTGAGTGCCCAGGCATGCGGCTCGCTCGCATGCCGCGTGGTGATCGACAGCCGCGCCACCGATCCGATCGAAGGCAGCGCCTCGCCGCGGAACCCGAGCGTGCGGATCTGCAGCAGGTCCTCGTCGTCGAGCTTGGAGGTGGCGTGGCGCTCCACCGCGAGCGACAGGTCCCTGGCGGTCATGCCGCCGCCATCGTCGGTGATACCGATCCGGCGCCGCCCGCCGCCATCGGTGAAGACGTCGATCCGGCTCGCGCCGGCATCGATCGCGTTCTCGACGAGCTCCTTGACCACGCTTGCGGGACGTTCGACCACCTCGCCGGCGGCGATGCGGTTGACGACCTGCTCTGGCAATTGGCGGACGGGCATGGGGCTTTCGATTTGGATTCGCTGACGGCGCTATTCTAGGCCCTGATGCGTCAAAAGCATGTGTTGAGCAACAGCAACGTGGCGGGCTGGGGAAGAAGGATATCTATCACATTGAAGACATTGGGCGTTCGCGGAAATCGCGAACCGGAGATCCCGCCACGGTCCCAATTGTGAGGGGCCGGGCACGGGTGTAGCATCGTGAAAAAACGGCAACAGGACGGGAGGACGCCATGTGCCATTTGTTCGCGCACCAGCCCCAACGCGACTACGAATCCCAGACCCGCTCGCTGCGGATCGACGGTCATTGCACTTCGATCCGGCTGGAAATGGCGTTCTGGGACACGCTGGAGGAGATCGCGGCCAAGGAAAGCATGAGCCTCGGCAAATTCCTCACCACGCTCTACAACGAGGTGCTCGACCATCATGGCGAGGTCAACAATTTCGCCTCGCTGCTGCGCTGCTCCTGCCTGATCTATCGATCCAGGAGCATGGTGCCGGTGCAGGATTTCAAGCGCTCTGTTGCGCCGATTCTCGATGCGGCTGAATAGCGGCTATCGTGCGAGCTGCACCCTCGATGTCGTCCCGGCGAAGGCCGGGACCCATACCGCGTGATCTATCGGTTGCAGAAGATAGGAGTACCGAACGCCTAATCTTCGCCAAACTGGGCCCTGTGGCTATGGGTCCCGGCCTTCGCCGGGACGACACCTTGAGTGTGGATACGCAATCCCTCCTCAAAGTCGCCCCGGCGAGCACGATGCAATGTAGGATCAAATCTCCTTCTTCTGCATCGCGCCGGCGATGTAGTCGGCCTGCCGGATCGCGAGAGCGACGATGGTCAGCGTCGGATTGCAGGCCGCGCCGCTGGTGAACTGGCTGCCGTCGGAGACGAACAGGTTCTTGACGTCGTGGCTCTGCCCGAACTTGTTGACCACGCCGTCGCGCGGTTTCTCGCTCATCCGGTTGGTGCCGAGATTGTGCGTGCTCGGATAGGGCGGCGTCGGATAGGTCACGGTGGCGCCGACGGCGTCGTAGACCGCCGCCCCCTGCTTGTAGGCGTGCGCGCGCATCGCGAGGTCGTTGGGATGATCGTCGAAATGCACGCTCGCGACCGGTTGTCCGAACTTGTCCTTCACGGTCGGATCGAGCGTGATGCGGTTGGTCTCCTGCGGCATGTCCTCGCCGACGAGCCACATGCCGGCCATCCTGGGATAGCCGTCGAGCGCTGACGTGAACGGACGGCCCCAGGCGCCGGGATTGAGGAAGGCCGCCATGAAGGGCAGGCCGATCGACAGCGTCTCCATCTCGTAGCCGCCGACGAAGCCGCGCTTCGGATTGTTGGCGGCCTCGTCGCGGATGATGCCGGCCATCGTGGTGCCGCGATACATGTGCACCGATTTCTCGAACACCGCATAGACGCTGCCGGTCATGTGGCGCATGTAGTTGCGGCCGACCTGTCCCGATGAATTGGCAAGACCGTCGGGGAACGTGGTCGAGGCGCTGTTGAGCAGCAGCCGCGGGCTTTCGATCGAATTGCCGGCCACCGCGACGATGCGGGCCTTCTGGCGTTGCATCGCGCCAGTCTCGTCGGCGTAGACGACGCCGGTCACCTTGCCGCTGGAATCATGCTCGATCTTGACCGCCATGCTGCTCGGCCGCACCTCGAGATTGCCGGTCGCCTCGCCCTTGGGGATCTCGGTGTAGAGCGTCGACCAYTTCGCGCCGGATTTGCAGCCCTGGAAGCAGAAGCCGATCTGCTGGCACGAGCCGCGTCCGTCGCGCGGCTGGCTGTTGATCGCCATGTTGCCGGTGTGCACGGTCTTGTAGCCGAGCTTCTTCGCGCCGGCTTCGAGCACCTTGAAATTATTGTTGCCGGGAAGCCCGGGAATGCCGTTGGTACGGGTCACGCCCATCTTGTTCTCGGCCTTGGCGTACCACGGCTCCATCTCCGCCAGCGTCACCGGCCAGTCCAGCAGATTGGCGCCGGGAATGTTGCCGTAGGTGCTCTTCACCCTGAACTCGTGCTCGTCGAAGCGCAGCGACGCGCCGGCCCAATGCACCGTGGAGCCGCCGACCGCCTTGACGATCCAGGCGGGGAGGCCCGAAAAATCCTTGGCGACGCGCCATGTTCCCGACGTGGTGCGGGCATCGGTCCAGGCCAGCTGGGAGAAACTGTCCCACTCGTCGTTGGTGAAGTCCTGGTTCTCGATGCGCGGACCGGCCTCGAGAATGACGACCTTGACGCCCTTCTGCGCCAGCTCGTTGCCCAGCGTGCCGCCGCCGGCACCGGAGCCGACGATCACCACAACGCTGGAGTCGTTCAGATCGAATTTTGCCATATGCGTTCTCCTGAACCGTTGGGGTGCGACCTAAGCTTTCGGCAGCCAGTCGATGTCGGCAAAGCCGCGGTTGATGTAGCCGCCATGCTCGGCGGAGGAGCCCTCGTAGCCGAACCGCGGCCAGACCTCTTTCTGGTTGTAGAGCGAGACGATGAGGTCGCCGCGCACCTTCTGGAAGAAGTCGCTCTGCTCGATCTCCTTCAAGAGCACCACGCGGTCGGCCTCCCATGGCACTTCGGCGTAAGCCACCTTGTGGCGATCGCGCGCGTTCTGATCGAGCCGTGTGATGCCGTCGCTGATCAGGATCTTGACGGCGGGGTCCTTGGCCGCCTTGCCGTCCCACGGCTTGATCGCGGTGATGTAGTAGCTGTCGCCGAGCACGTCGTGCGGATAGATGTCGCGCGCGACCTTCAGCAGCGTCTTCATCGTCGCAGGCGAAAGCGCGCTGGAGTCATCGGCCCAGGCGCCCTCGATGCTGACGGCAACACTGGTCGCGGCAGCTGCGACCGGCACGGCCGCCGCCGCGCCCTTGAGAAAGACGCGGCGGCTGTGCTTGCTTCGACGATCGACTTCTCTCATGGCATTTCCTCCGTATTTTTGTGATTTGGATTTTTGTGAGTTGATCAGTTGAAACGTCCGCCCCGCTGGATCACCTCGATCTTGTAGCCATCGGGATCGCTGACGAAGAAGAAGCGCGCCAGCGTCCTGCCGTCGTGCTTGAAGTCGCGTAAGGGGCCCGGTGCGAGCTTCTCGCGCTCGAAGCGGGCATGCTCGGCATCGAGATCGTCGACCACCACGGCGAGATGGCCGTAACCGTCGCCGAGCGCGTAGGCTTCCTTGCGATCGAAATTGACCGTCAGCTCCACCTCGAAGGGTGAGGACGGGTGACGCAGATAGATCAGGGCGAAGTCCGCGAACTTCAGATGGTCGGCGACCTCGAGGCCGAAGGCGCGCTTGTAGAAATCTAGCGAGCGCGCCTCGTCGAGCACGCGGATCATGGAATGGACCGGCTTTGCCATTCAGTTCTGCTCCCTGAGAAAGGCGATGATGGCGGCGCGCGTCTCCGGCTTCGCCTGCCGGTAGACCATGACCACGCCGGGAATGACGGCCTGCGGATTGGTCAGCCAGGCGTCGAGCCTGGCCTCGTCCCAGGCGAAGTCCGCTTTCGCCAGGCTGTCGGAGTAATGAAATCCTTCGACCTTGCCGGCTGGCCGTCCCACGATCCTGACCAGCGGCGGACCTTGCCGCATCGGTTCCGACAGGTTCGTGGTGTGGCACACCGCGCATTGCTGCTTGAAGAGTGTCGCGCCATCCGGCGGCTTTGCGGCCGGCAAGGGCATCTGTGCGTGGGTGACCCGCACCACCAGCACCACTGCGGTGCACAATCCCAGCACGACTGCCCGCATCGTCAAGAGCCTGCCCATCCACATCAACGCAGCGTGCGCAAACTCTAGGCGCGACCAAACCTGCGGTGGTAGTAGCGGGCTGTTTCGTTGTCGAAGCCGTTAGTCCGTCAAACGCGAGGGGCTCGCGGCCTGCGCGTGTTCCGCGCCGCCGCATATGAGGAAAGCATTTCCGCGAAATGGCCGCGAAATTCCTAAACGATGACCACACGACGCGGGTTGCATGGGGCCGCGCCGTTCGAATCTCGGCGCGGTGAGACGGTCCGGTCCAGGCGAACGGCGTTGGGGATACGCCGAACCGTTCATCGCGAACCAATCCAGGAGAAATGGATGAAGTTGATGAAGACCTCTGTGATCGCATGCGCTCTCTCGGCACTGCTGGTGGGGCCGGTTCTTGCGCAAGGCGCGCCGTCCGACTCCAAGTTGCGCGGTGGCGCGCAAGGCAAGACCATGCAGGGCGGCGCCCCGAGCAGCGATGACGAGGATTTGGCCGCGCAGCCGGGCGCTGCGGGCGAGAAGACGGGTATGAAGTCGACCAAAGGGACGAAGGGCACGGTCGGCACCACCGGTAGCGCAGCGCACAAGGGGACGGTCGACGATGCCGCCTCGGGCACCAGCGCCGGCAAGCGTTACTGACGCCACCCACCACAGCAAACCTCCGGTCGCCCGGCGGCCGGAGGTTTCTTGGTCAATGTCCGGGTCGGTCAGTCGTCGAAGCCGCGGCCGCCACCGCGTCCGGCCTTGACGTCGCTGCGGCGCTTCTTGCCTTCAAGCCGGCGCTGCTTGGAGCCGAAGGTCGGCCGTGTCGCGCGCCGCGGCTTCGGCCGTATCATCGCCTCGCTCAGGATCTCGACGAGCCGGTCGATGGCGTCCTGGCGGTTGCGTTCCTGGGTGCGGAAGCGCTGTGCCTGGATCACGATCACGCCGTCCTTGGTCATGCGCTGGCCGGCGAGGCGGGCAAGGCGCAGGCTGGCATCCTCGGGCAAGGTGAGCTTGCGCGTGTCGAAACGCAGTTGCGCCGAGGTCGCGACCTTGTTGACGTTCTGCCCGCCCGGGCCGGAGGCGCGGACGAAGCCGATCTCGATGTCGTCCTCGTCGATGACGAGATCGCGGGATATCCGCAGCATGGTGGCACCATTCGTGATGCCCGGACATATCCCGGACGTCCAGGTTGGGCAATGGCGCTCATGCGAAACGCAAATGGCCGGGCGAGCCCGGCCATTTCAGAAAGCGTGCGGAAGACGTCAGTTCGACATTCAGTTCGACTTGGGCGCCGCGGCCGCCGGTTGCGCGGCGGCCTGCGGCGCGCGGCCGACGACGACGGTCAGGAGCCCCTGGCCCCACAGCCGCTTCGCGGCCGCCTTGGCGTCATCCAGCGTCACCGCGTCGACGATGGCGTTGCGCTTCTCGATATAATCGATCGGCAGCTTGTCCTGCTGGTACTGCAACAGCGCCTGCGCGAGCTTGGAGGAGGTATCCAGCGCCAGCATCTGCGAGCCCTTGAGATAGGACTTGGCCTCGTCGAGCTCCTTCTGGGTCGGGCCCTCGTCGGCGATGCGGCGGACCTCCTTCTCGATGGCGTCGATGGTGTCGCCGGCACGGTCGGCGCGCGTGCCGGTATTGCCGATGAAGACCGCCGAATGCTCCATCCAGAGCAGCGATTCGAACACCGAATAGGCCAGCCCGCGCTTCTCGCGGACCTCGCGATAGAGCCGGGAGGACAATCCGCCGCCGCCGAGGATGTGGTTGACGACATAGGCCGCCATGAAGTTCGGATCGCTCCGCTTCACGCCGGGGCCACCGAAGGTGATCACGGTCTGCGGCACGTCGAGCGGCACGAAGGCGCGCTGCGGCGGTTTTGCCGCCTCGACGTCGGCGACCGGCGTGAGGTTGGCCTTGGCGGGCAGGGCGCCAAAAGTGTGGTCGAGCAGCTTGCCGAGCGTGGCCGGATCGACGTCGCCGACGACCGCGATCTTCAGCCCGTCCTTAGCCAGCACGCGGCCGACGTAATCCTTCATGTCGGCGGCCGTGATGGTCGGCACGCTGTCGAGCGTACCGTTGGTCTGCCGGCCATAGGGATGATCGCCGAAGGCGACCTCCAGGAATTTGCGGCTCGCCAGCGACGACGGGTTGGTGGTCTCGCGGCGCAGGCCCGAGATGACCTGCGAACGGATGCGCTCGACATCGGCGGTGTCGAAATGCGGCGAGGTCAACGCCATCCGCAACAGGTCGAAGGCCTCGTCCTTGTTGTCGCGCAGCATGCGCAGGCTGCCGCGGAAGGAATCGCGGGTGGCGCTGAAGGAGAGCTCGATGGCGCGGCGGTCCAGCCGCTCGTGGAACGTCTTGGAGTCGAGATCGCCGGAGCCTTCGTCGAGGAGGTCGCCGACCAGATTGGCGACACCCGACTTGTCCTTGGGATCCTGCGCCGAGCCGCCGGCAAAGGAATATTCCATGGCGATCAGCGGCACGGTGGCATCCTGGACGAACCAGGCTTCGATGCCGCCCGGCGAGGTCAGGTGCTGGATCTTGGCAGCCGCCTGTGACGGCGAGATCGCAGTGAGCGCGAGCAATGCGCCGGTGGCAAGGGACAGTGCGGCGCGCCGCGCGCGAAGGAAGGAATAGGTCACGAACGCTTCTCCTCGCGCTTGGTGGTCGCGGTGTCCTTGATCAGATAGCCCGTCACCGAGCGCTTCTTCTCGAGCCATTTCTGCGCAACGGCGCGAACCTGATCGGCGGTGACCGCGCGAATGCGGTCGGGCCAGCTCCTGATGTCCTCGACCGACAGGCCCGTGGTCAGTGCGCCGCCATACCAGCGCGCCAGCACCGCCTGGTTGTCCTGGGCGTAGATCGCTTCCGCAATCAGCTGGGTCTTGACCCGCTCGAGATCCTCGGCGCGGACCGGGTTCTGCGCGATGTCGGCGATGACGCCGTCGACCACCTGCTCGACCTCGGCGAAGCTGACGCCGGGTTTCGGCGAAGCCGAGATCGCGAACTGGGTCGGGTCGAGCGAGATGCTCGAATAGCTGGCGCTGGCGGAGACCGCGAGTGGCTTGTCGACGACGAGCGCACGGTAGAGATAGGAATTGCTGCCGCTGCCCATCAACTGCGCGAGCACGTCGAGGGCCGCGCTCTCGCCGGCCGCGGCGGTCGTGGCCGAGGGCACCAGATAGTAGCGGCGCACGCCGGGCTGCTCGACGCGCGGATCCGACAGCGTGACGGTGCGCGGCGCGGCCGGCTCCGGCTCCTGCGGGCGGATGCGCCGCGCCGGGATCGCCGGCTGGGCCGGGATCGGGCCGAAATTGCGCTCGACCAGCGGGCGCACGTCGGCGGCCTCGACGTCGCCGGCGATCACCAGGATCGCGTTGTTGGGCGCGTAGAAGCGGCGGTAGAAGGCCAGCGCATCCTCGCGATCGAGCTTCTCGATCTCCTGGTGCCAGCCGATCACGGGCCGGCCGTAGGGATGATTGAGATAGAGCGCGGCCATGATCTGCTCGTTCAGCCGCGCGTCCGGATTGTTGGCGACGCGCATGTTGTATTCTTCGAGCACGACGTCGCGCTCGGGCAGCACGTTCTCGTCCTTGAGGATGAGGCCGGTCATGCGGTCGGCCTCGAACTCCATCATGGTCGGCAGCTGCTCTTTCGGCACCCGCTGGTAATAGTTGGTGTAATCCACCGAGGTCGAGGCGTTCTCGTTGCCGCCGACGCGAAGCACGGTCTGGGAGAATTCGCCGGCCGGATGCTTTTGCGTACCCTTGAACATCAGGTGTTCGAGGAAGTGGGCGAGTCCGGACTTGCCCGGCGTCTCGTCGGCCGAGCCGACCTTGTACCAGATCATCTCCGTGACCACGGGCGTGCGGTGATCCGGAATCACCACGACCTGGAGGCCGTTGCTGAGCGTGAAGCTGGCGGGCGGGGCCGATGTCACCGTGGTCTGGGCGAGGGCGGCGTTGGCTGTCAGGACACTCGTCGAAAGCAGCGCGGCAAAAAGGCAGGCAACCGATCGGTTTGCGGACATCATGATCCCTGGTGAAAGGCCGAGCCCGGATGTCCGGCTCGGAGGCACGGCATGGTACACCGTGCGGCTGAGGCTTCGCGTCACGAAGCAGAGAACTCAACGCCTAGGCAAGTTACTGATAAGCAATTTAAGGGCCGCGTCCGGCGTGCATGAGCGGCCGGCGTCCGGTTCGCGCCGCTGTCAGGCCTCGCGGCGGGCAAGGAGCGCTATTACTCCTTGTCCTTGCCGGACATGATGTCGAAATAGGTCCGCCGCGACTTGTCCTCGCCGGCGCCATAGGCATAGCTCGGCGAAGGCGTCTGGTAGCCCGGCGGCGGCTCGACCAGCGACTGGCGCGGCGGCTCGCTCGTGAATTGCTTGGTCTCGCCCTTGCCGCCCTTCATCATGTTCCACAGGCCGCCGGTGAAACCGAGCTCGGCCGGCATCAGCGACGGGTTGCCGTTGGTGCCCGGCTGGATCGGATCGTTGCTCGTGCGCTCAGGCGCAGCCGTCTGGCCGGCCTTCATTTCGGCGGGCGTCAGCGGCTGGGCGGCCTGCCAGTTCTCGGTCGCCTTGACCGCCTTCTTCCGCTGGGCGATCGCCTCCTTGCGGCGCCTCTCGTCCGGGTCCTTCGGCCAGTTCGGCGCGGCCTTGGCCTGGGTCTCGACGGGCGGCGGCAGGTCGAGCTTGGGCGGCACCACCAGCGGCGACCGCTCGCGGTACTCGATACCCTTCTTCTCCATGCTCTTGGCGCCGATGCCGGACATCAGATTGTCGATGAGCTTCTCTTCGAAGGTCATATCGTCATCATCGTCGCCGTCGTCACCGGCGCGGACCGCGCCTGCCGACATCACGAGCCCGATGCCGAGCGCCACAGCGGACAATTTCAGTGCCCGCCAAAGCCCCTGCCTGGGGTCTCGAACCATCGAAACACTGGTCTCGGAGCTGCGCATCACTGTACCTGTTCCAAATTGTGGCAGATTGCYGTGTCGCGCACGGCCGACCTCGCCAAGCAAGGTTCCACCCGCCGGCCCGTATCGGCTGGGATCAGGGCGCTTTTGCGGCGGGTACCCCCAGGAAGGAATCATACAATAGGGCCGCCACCCCAGCAACGATGGCCACGTCGGCGAGGTTAAAGACGTACCAGTTATAGGTATTTCCGCCGATTTCGATATGAAACAGGGCGAAATCGACCACCGCGCCATAGGCCAGGCGGTCGATGCCGTTGCCGATGGCGCCGCCGATGATCAGTCCGAGCGCGACGGTGGCAAGCAAGGTGTGCGACCGGGCCATCCAGATCGCCAGCGCCACCACCGCGACGGCCTTGTGGTGGTTATGGGTCCMGGCCTTCGCCGGGACGACACAAAATCAGACCCCCACCCCCAGCGCCTTCCATTCGCGCAGCGCCTTGGCATCGCGCGGGGTGACGTCGGGGTACTCAGGGTCTTCGCCGACCGTCGGCGAAATCTTCCAGGAGCGGGCGCATTTGGTGCCGACTGCTTTCTCCACCACGACCGCCACACCGGGCACGGCATCGAGACGGAACGCAGCCGCAGGCGCCTCACTCTCGCGCACCTCGTAGTTCGACGTGATGCAGATTTCGGCGAGATCGACGTCGAACAGCGTCGCCAGCATGTCGCGGTCAGCGATATAGATGACCGGCGAGGCCTCGAGCGACGAGCCGATGTTCTTGGCGGCGCGTTCGAGCTCCAGCGCCCCGGTGACGACGCGGCGGACGTTGCGGATTGCCTCCCACTTCGCGGCGAGCTTGTCATCGCGCAGCTTGTCGAGATCCTCCGGAAACAGCGTCAGATGCACCGAGGGCTCGGCATCGGGCCGGTACATCCGCCAGGCCTCATCCGTGGTGAAGCTCAGGATCGGCGCCAGCCATTTCAGGATCGAATTGCACAGCAGGTCGATCGTCGTCAGCGCCGCCTTGCGCGTCGGCGAGGACGGCGGATCGCAATACAGCGTGTCCTTGCGGATGTCGAAATAGAACGCGGAGAGCTCGCTGTTCAGGAAGGCGGACAGGGTCGCGACCACGGTCTTGTAGTCGAACTCCTGATAGGCCTCGCGGATCGTGCCGGCGCGGACCGCGAGCTCGTGCAGCATCAGCCGCTCGAGTTCCGGCATGTCGGCGTGCGCGACCGCCTCGGCCGGCTTGTAATGATGCAACGTTCCGAGCATCCAGCGCACGGTGTTGCGCAGCTTGCGATAGGTCTCGATGGTGTTCTTCAGGATCTCCGGGCCGATGCGCTGGTCGTCGGCATAGTCGGTGGCGCAGACCCACAGGCGCAGGATGTCCGCGCCCGAATCCTTGATCACCTTCTGCGGCTCGACGGTGTTGCCGATCGACTTCGACATCTTGCGGCCGTTCTCGTCGAGCGTGAAGCCGTGGGTCAGCACGATGTCGTAGGGCGCGCGGCCGCGCGTGCCGGCGCTTTCCAGCAGCGAGGAATGAAACCAGCCGCGATGCTGGTCGCTGCCTTCGAGATACATCACGGTGTCGCTGCCGCCGTCGACCTTGCGGACGATGTTGCCGAGCTGCGGGAAGTTCTGCCGATCCTCGAGCACGAAGGCGTGCGTGGATCCGGAATCGAACCAGACGTCGCAGATGTCGTCGACCTTCTTCCAGTCCTCGTTCGCGCGGGACCCGAGGAAGCGCTCGCGGGCGCCCTGCATGTACCAGGCGTCGGCGCCTTCCTCCATGAAGGCCTCCGTGATGCGCTGGTTGACGATCTCGTCTTGCAGGATCTCGGCCGAGCCGTCGCTCTTCTCGCGCACGAACACGGCAATCGGCACGCCCCAGSCGCGCTGGCGCGAGATCACCCAGTCCGGACGGTTGGCGATCATGCCGTTGATGCGGTTCTCGCCCGACGGCGGCACCCATTGCGTGACCGAGATCGCATGCAGCGCGCGGGCGCGCAGCGTGTCGCCCTTCTTCGCGTGGCCATCCTCGCTGATTTCCTTGTCCATCGCGATGAACCATTGCGGCGTGTTGCGGAAGATCACCGGCTTCTTCGAGCGCCAGGAATGCGGATACTGGTGCTTGAGGCGGCCGCGCGCCAGCAGCTTGCCGGCCTCGATCAGCGCCTTGATCACGGCCTCGTTGGCATCGCCCTTCTCGCCCTTGTCGGTGAGCACGCGCTTGCCGGTGAAGCCAGGGGCCTGTGCGGTGAAGGCGCCGTTCTCGTCGACGGTATAGGGGATGGCGGTCGAGATGCCGCGCGCATCCAGCTCGCGGGTATTGGCCGTCCAGACGTCGAAGTCCTCGCGGCCGTGGCTCGGCGCGGTGTGCACGAAGCCGGTGCCGGTATCGTCGGTGACATGCTCACCGGCGAGCAGCGGCACGGTAAACTCATAACCGCCGCCAAAACCGCGCAACGGATGGGCGCATTCCACAGCGTCAAGCGTATCGGCCGGGATATCGCGCACCTTCTTATAGGCCGTGACGCGCGCCTGCTTGAACACGCCTTCGGCGAGCGCATCGGCGAGGATCAGCAGATCGCCATTCTTTGCCCAATTGTCTGATGGTGCATCGGTGACCTCAAACAGACCGTACGCGATTTTCGGCGAGAAGCTGATGGCGCGGTTGCCGGGCAGCGTCCAGGGCGTGGTGGTCCAGATCACGACCGAGGCATTGGCGAGCGCGCCATGCGCGGGCGACGTGACCGGGAATTTCACCCACACCATGTCGGAGGTGTAGTCCTCGTACTCAACCTCCGCCTCCGCGAGCGCGGTCTTCTCGACCACGCTCCACATCACCGGCTTGGAGCCGCGATACAGCGTGCCGTTGGCGGCGAACTTCATCAGCTCGCGGGCGATCTGCGCTTCGGCGGGATAGCTCATCGTCTGATAGGGATGATCCCAGTCGCCGATGATGCCGAGCCGCTTGAATTCCTCGCGCTGCACGTTGATCCAGTGCGTCGCATAGGCGCGGCACTCTTTCCGGAACGCCACCATCGCGGCGGAGTCGCGGAAATCGGGCTTCTGCTTGCCCTTGGAGCGGTAGTTCTCCTCCTCGATCTTCCATTCGATCGGCAGGCCGTGGCAGTCCCAGCCGGGCACGTAGTTGGAGTCGAAGCCGAGCATCTGCTGGCTCTTGGTCACGACGTCCTTGAGGATCTTGTTCAGCGCGTGCCCGATATGGATGTTGCCGTTGGCGTAGGGCGGGCCGTCATGCAGCACGAATTTGGCGCGGCCTTGGGCTTCCTGGCGCAGCTTGTCGTAGAGGCCGATGTCGTTCCAGTATTTCAGGATCTCCGGCTCGCGCTGCGGCAGGCCGGCGCGCATCGGGAACTCCGTCTGCGGCAGGAACAGGGTTTTCGAATAGTCTTTGGCGTCGGACTTTTGGGCGTCGGACTTTTGCGGCTTTTCGGACATGAGGCTGACTGGCTCGGAAGGGCGCGGGAAAAGATGGCGATGCGGAATCGCGGGGTGGAACGACAACATCCCGGTCTTGCGCCGAGCCGAAGGCTCAGGCGGAAGCCGGGCCGCTAATCCCTATGATGCGCCGCGCAAACATGGGCTCTCCATAGCAGCCGGGCCGGGGAAGCGCAAAGCCCGGCGGGCCGGTCTGGGGCCCTCAATCGATCGCCCCTAGCCTCGGAAACGCATCCGGCGCGGCCGCCAGCATGGCGCGGGCGCGGGCGGAATCGTCGTCCATCTGGCGGATCAGGGCCTCCAGGCTGTCGAATTTCAGCTCCTCGCGGATGAAGCCGATGAAGGCGCAGTCGAGCGCCTGCCCGTAAAGGTCGCCCTTGAAGTCGAACAGGAAGATTTCCAGGAGCGGGGCGCCATTGTCGAAAGTCGGGCGCCGGCCGAAGCTGGCCACCCCGTCGAGGCGCTCCGTGCCGCGGCCGACCCGTACCGCATAGATACCGTGCTTCAACCCACAATTGGCATCCAGCCGGATGTTGGCGGTGGGATAGCCGAGGTCGCGGCCGCGCTTTTCGCCGTGGATCACCTCGCCGGTGATGAACCAGGGCCCGCCCAGCATGGCGGTGGCCTCGTCGAGTTGGCCCTCGGCGAGTGCGATCCGGATGGCGCTGGAGGAGACCGGCCGCTCGTCGATATCGACATGCGGCTGCACGTCGACCTCGATGCCGAGCCGGGGCGCCTCGTTGACCAGGAGGCTCGGCGAGCCGACCCGTCCCTTGCCGAAATGAAAGTCGTAGCCGACCGCAATGCCGCTCACCCCGAGGCGCCCGATCAGCTCATGGTAAATGAAATCTTGCGCGGTGGTCCCGGCGCGGGCCTTGTCGAAGGTCATGACCACGGTGCCGGCAAGCCCGGTGCCGGCCAGGAGCCGCAGCTTGGCAGGCTCGTCCGTCAGGCGGAATTGCGGGGTGTTGGGGCTGAAAAACCGGCGCGGATGCGGCTCGAAGGTCAACGCCAGTGCAGGGCGGCCATGCGCGCGGCCCATTTCCAGGGCTGCGGCGATCACCGCCCGGTGGCCGAGATGAACGCCGTCGAAATTGCCCATGGCGACTACGGCCCCCCTCAGGATCGCGGAATCCGGCGTGGTGTCGCGGATAACGGTAAAATGCGGGGCCATCAGGGGAATTCTCGAGCCGGGCAGGACGGGCCGGGACCGTGGCTTGACCGGCCGGATGAAGTCAAGCGGGGGGATGCGACCGCATTGAACACGATTTCAATCCTGCCAGGGTCGCCCCAGTTAACGGGCTGTTTAACGCCTTGGTGCTAGTCCTTGCATGTGGAACCGCCGGGCTCCGTCCCGGCCGGTCCGATCGTAATATTCCTGGGTTTGCGTTTGGGGGAGTCGAGATGGCGGTTGATTTGTCGATGCCGGTTCTGGTGGTGGACGACTACAGCACCATGATCCGTATCATCAGGAATCTGCTGAAGCAGCTTGGCTTTGATAACATCGACGATGCCAGCGATGGCTCGGCGGCGCTCAACAAGATGCGCGGCAAGAAATATGGGCTCGTGATCTCCGACTGGAACATGGAGCCGATGACGGGCTACGATCTGCTGCGCGAAGTGCGCGCCGATCCCAACCTCGCCACCACGCCCTTCATCATGATCACGGCGGAATCCAAGACCGAGAACGTGATCGCCGCCAAGAAGGCCGGTGTGAACAACTACATCGTAAAGCCGTTCAACGCGGCGACGCTGAAGACCAAGATCGAGGCGGTCTTCCCGGACATGGCGAGCGCGTAAAGCGCGCTCTTCGCCGGACAACAATCTTCCATTGGGATCGTCATGCCCGGGCTTGTCCCGGGCGTCTGGCGTTATCCGCCGTCGTTCCGGGGCAGTGCGTCAGCACTGAACCCGGAATCTCGAGATTCCGGGTTCGATGCTTCGCATCGCCCCGGAATGACGGAAACTAGAAAATCACCACTTCAATTCGCGCATCAGCGCCTTCGGCGGGTGGCCGAACAATTCCGTCACGGAAGCCGGATCGAGCTGGTCGAGGCCCTCGAACTCCTCGGAATGGATGCCGCGGGTGACGAACAGGCAGTCGATGCCGAATTCGCGCGCGCCGGTGAGGTCGGTGCGGACGGAATCGCCGATCGCCAGCACCTTCTTCCGATCGATCTGGTGGCCCTGGCGTTCGCCGGCCAGCGCCATCGCGCGCTCGTAGATCGGCCGGTGCGGCTTGCCGTAGAAGATCACCTCGCCGCCGAGCTCGCGATAGAGCTCCGCGATCGCGCCGGCGCAGTAGATCAGGCGGTCGCCACGCTCCACCACGATATCGGGATTGGCGCAGACCAGCGTCAGCTTGCGCTCGCGGGCCTTCAGCATCATGCCGCGATAATCTTCCGCCGTCTCGGTCTCGTCGTCATAGAGGCCGGTGCAGACGATGTAGTCGGCCTCTTCCAGCGGCGCGGTCTTGGCATCGAGGCCGCGATAGATCGAGTTGTCGCGCTCGGGGCCGAGCCAGAACATTTTTCGTCCGGGGTGCTCGGCGACATAGAGCCGCGTCAGATCGCCGGAGGAGACGATCGCGTCATAGGTCTCGTCGGCGACACCGAGCTTGCGCAATTGCCGCTGTACCGAGTCGGCCGGGCGCGGCGCGTTGGTGATCAGGATCACCGTACCGCCGCGGCTGCGATAGGTGTGCAGCGCCTCGCAGGCCTCGGGGAAGGATTCCAGGCCGTTATGGACCACGCCCCAGATATCGCTGAGCACGACGTCGACGCCGCCCACGAGCTCGCGCAGGCTTTCGGCGAAATGCAGCGTGGTCATGACGCGCGCGGCCGATCAGATGCGGCGCGCAAGCGCCGCGCTGCCGGTGATGCGCTGGGGCGGAGGCGCGGCAGACGTCGCGCCTGAGCTTTGTGTACCGGAGCCATTGGTTCCCTGAGTGTCCTGAGCCTGGGTGGGCGAGGCCCCGCCGGTAGCAGACGCCCCCTCCGGCCGCAATGGCCGGGGCGGCGCGAACAGAAAGCCCTGGCCGAACCGCACGTCATAGTCGAGCAGGTCGACCACCGCGCGCTCGCCCTCGATCCGCTCGGCGATCAGGTCGATGCCGAAGCGGCCGAGCAGGTCCGACAGGTCGGACGGGTGGATGTCGGAGGTCGAGGCCTGCCTGGGGTCGAGCAGCAGGGAGGCGGGGACCTTGATGAAGCGCACGCCGCGGTCGGCGAGCTCGCGCGGCTCGATCCTGAGGTCCGTGACATGGTCGATCGAGAAGCGGAAACCGCGCTGGGCGAGGGCTGCGAGGTTCTCGGTCTCGGCCGGGCCGAGATTGCGGAAGGTCGATTGCTTGAATTCCAGCACCAGCGACGGCGCCAGCGCCCGGTTGGCTTCGAGGAAATCGAGGCACTGCGCGAAGGTGGTGGAGTTGCCGAGCGTGGAGGCGGCGACGTTGCAGAACACGCCGACATCCTTGTTGCGCACCATCAGCCGGCGCAGCACCTGCACACAGCGCAGCATCACCATGTTGTCGATGCGCCCGATCAGCCCGGAGGCCTCGGCGATGCTGATGAAGTCCTCGGCGACGATCAGCTGGTCGCGTTCGTCGCGCACCCGCGTCATCGCCTCGTAGAAGCGCACCTTGCGCTGCGGCAGCGTCACCATCGGCTGGAGGAAGATGTCGATGCGGTTCTCGTCGATGGCGTTGCGCAGCGTGGCCAGCAACTGGGTCTGGTTGCGCCCGCCGGGGGCCTGGACCAGCGGCGGCGCGGGCCGCGGTACTGCCGGCCGCGGGGGCGGCGCAACCGGCCGCTCCTCGACCGCCGCGATCAGGTCGAGCGTCGGCTCCGGTTCCGGCCTGGCGACCGGAGCGGGAGAAGGCGGGGTGCCGTCAGCCAGCAGGTCCTCGTGGGCGGACACGGTGGCGGCGAGCTGCCTCACCAGCCCGCCGAGCTCGTTGATCTCGCCGACCACCGACTGGATCCGGTCGGAGTTGGTCGAATTGGAGGAGACGATGCGCCCTTCCACCGCCGCGAGCCGGCGGCCGAACTCGGCCACCTGGCGGGCGAGGTCGGCGGTGCCGCGCGACAGATCGGCGATCTGGCCGCCGACGTCGCTGCGGTCGCGCAGCCGCATCGACACCGCGTTGTAGAGGATCAGGAAGGTCAGCGCGGTCAGCGCCACGATCGCGGATTCGGTTCCGCTGATGCCTGCGACCGAGTAGAGGACTAGCCCGAGCGAGGCCGCGACCAGAACCATGCAGATGGCGATGAAGATCGTCGAAATGCGAATCATGCCGCGCGTTACGCCTCAAGTGCTGGACTGCCTCACCCCGGGAAAGCACGGGCCTGGTCCGGCGCCGTCACGTCTCATGCTCCCCCAAGCCGCATCACCCTAACATCATTGTTGATTCGAGGGGATAGCGGCTGCTTCGCGGCTTAGGTCAGGCCAGCCCGGCGAAAGCCTTCGAGATAGCGCTCGCGGTCGGGGGCGAGCTTGATCGGCATGAACTCCGCGATCCAGGCGAGCGAGACGTTCGGCTGGGCGCGGCGGAGTTCCTTCAGTGCCGCGCGGGCGATCTCGCCGTGACCCGCCATGCCGGCGGCCGCGGTCAGCACCCGGTGCGCGCCGACGAAGTCGCCGCGCTGGCGCAAGGCCTCCTGTGCGAGCCGGATGGCTTCCTCGTCGTCGCCGCCAAGAAAGCGGGCATAGGCGGCGATGCCGAAATAGACCGGCGCGTAGGGGTCGCGTGGGCTGAGGCGGATGGCCCGGCGCGCGGCCTCGTCGGCATCCTGCCAGCGGCCGCAATAGCCGAGCGCCAGGCCATAATAGCCCTGCGCCAGCGCAAAATTCGGATTGAGCCGCAGCGCGGTCTCGAATTCGGCGAGCGAATCCTCGAACCGCCGCGCGAACAGGTCGACATGGCCGAGCGCATTGTGCGCCCAGGCATCCTCGTCGTCGGCCCGGATCGCGGCCCGCGCCGCGCGCTCGGCGACCGGCATTGCGGCGTCCATCTCCATCCAGCCCATATGTGCCGTGAACATGTAGCTGGTGCCGAGCAGTCCGAGCGCCTTGCCGTAGTTCGGGTCGAGCGCGATGGCTTTTTCGAGCAGGGCCTGCGCAACCATGTGGTCCTGCCGCGTCACGCGCCAGTAATGCGAGAGCGCGCGCATTAGCAGGTCCCAGGCATCCATGCTGCCAGGCGGCTTGCGCTGGGCGCGAAAGCTCTCCGCGGCATAGAGCTGCGGCTCGATCGCCGCGACGATGCGTTCGGTGATCTCGTCCTGCACGGCGAAGACGTCGGCGAGTTCGCGGTCGTAGCGTTCGGCCCAGAGATGGCTGCCGGTGGCGACGTCGTTGAGCTGTGCGGTGATGCGGACGCGGCCGCCTTCCTTGCGGACGCTGCCTTCGACGACATAGCGCACGCCGAGCTCCTCGGCGACCTGGCGCAGGTGAACCGTGCGGCCCTTGTAGACGAAGGAGGAGTTGCGGGCGATGACGAAGAACCAGCGCAGCTTCGACAGCGCGGTGATGATGTCCTCGCTGATGCCGTCGGAAAAATAATCCTGCTCGGCCTCGCCGCTCATGTTGGTGAAGGGCAGGACGGCGATCGCGGGGCGGTCGGGCAGCGGCAGTCCAGCCGCCTCCGCGCCGGCTGGCCCGCCCAGCGCCGCCGGCGTGGTGGCATGAGCGAGCTCGGTCGCCTCGGCGACGAAGCGCACGCCCTTGCGCGCGACGGTGCGGATCAGCCGCTGCTCCTCGCCGGAATCGCCGATTGCGCGCCGTGCGGCGTTGATCCGGCTGGTCAGCGTCGATTCCGAGACGACGCGGCCGTTCCAGATCGCATCGAGCAGATTGTCCCGCGTCACCACACGCTCGCGGTTGCGGACCAGATAGAGCAGGAGATCGAACACCTGGGGCTCGAGCGCGATGAGCGTGTCCGCCCGCCGCAATTCGCGGCGCTCGGGATCAAGCACGAACTCCTCGAACCGATATGCCACGCGTCACCTCGGCTTTCGCTCGGAAATCAAGGTGCTCTCAGCGTAAAATAACGCCCGTCTCAAGGCCAGCGACCCGCATGCGCCCTATCGTCCCGGCGTTTTCAACCGCAGGAGATTGCCATGTCGACATCCGCCGCACTCAAGCCGGTCGCAGCCCAACCCGATCTCGCCGCCGTCAAGCAGCGCCAGCACGGCGCCTGGTCGTCCGGCGACTATGCCGTCGTCGGCACCACCCTGCAGATCGTCGGCGAGCAGCTCTGCGAGGCGCTCGACCTGCGCGCGGGCAGCAAGGTGCTGGACGTCGCCGCCGGCAACGGCAATGCGACACTGGCGGCGGCCCGGCGCTGGTGCGACGTCACCTCCACCGACTATGTTCCCGCGCTGCTCAAGCGCGGCCGCGAGCGGGCGGCGGCGGAGCATCTGATGATCGAATTCCGCGAGGCGGATGCCGAAGCGCTGCCGTTTGCGGATGCGAGCTACGACGTCGTGCTCTCGACCTTCGGCGTCATGTTCACGCCGGATCAGGACAAGGCGGCTGCCGAGCTGGCGCGGGTCTGCAAGCCCGGTGGCAAGATCGGCCTCGCCAACTGGACGCCGCAGGGTTTTATCGGCCAGCTCTTCAAGACCATCGGCAAGCATCTGCCGCCTCCGGCCGGTGTGAAGTCGCCGGCGCTGTGGGGCACGGCGGCACGGCTTGAGGAGATGTTCGGCGGCCAGGCATCGGAGATCGCCGCCGAACCGCGCATGTTCGTGTTCCGCTATCGCTCGCCCGAGCACTGGCTCGACGTGTTCAAGTCCTTTTACGGGCCGATGCTGAAGGCCTTCGCCGCGCTCGACGAGACCGGCCAGGCCGCGCTGCGGCGCGATCTCATGGACCTGCTCGGCGAGTTCAACCATGCCGATGACGGCACGGTCGTGGTGCATAGCGAATATCTGGAGGCGGTGATCAGCAAACGCTGAATTGCCGTCGTGATAGGTCAGGCCGGGCGCCCGGCCTGACCATGGGATCAGATGGCGCGGCGGCGCCGACCGTGTCGGCCGCAACGGCCTCGCGGCCGCCGAGCGGCTTGGGCCGCCCGGTGGTCGTGTCCCGCAATGTCTGCCGTTCGATCTCCGAGTTCAGTTCGGCGCCGAACATGATGACGATCGCCGACATCCACATCCACATCATCAGGCCGATCGCCGCCCCGAGCGAGCCGTAGGTGACGTTGTAGTTGGCGAATGCCGAGAGATACCAGGACAGCAGCGCCGAGCCGGCGATCCAGAGCATGGCGGCCGCCACCGCGCCGATGCTCAGCCATTGCCAGCGCGGCGCGTCGCGGCTGGGCGCGAAGCGGTAGAGCACGGCAAGCGCCGCAAGCAGAATGACGAACAGCAACGGCCATCGCGCGAGAGCGACGATCAGCTTGCTCTCGGGCGCGATGCCGAGATGATCGAGCGCGAGCGGGAAGGCGACCACGGCGCCCACCATCAACAGCAGCGCCGCGATGCCGCCGACCGTGAAGGCGAGCGATATCAAGTTCAGCCGGACGAAGCTGCGCTTCTCGCGCTCCTCATAGGCGACGTTGAGGGCATCGAAGATCGATTTGACGCCGGCATTGGCGCTCCAGACCGCAAGCACGAGGCCGAACAAAAAGGTGACGCCGAGGGCCGTATTGCCGTTCGACACCACGCGCGCGACCTGGTCCTCGACGATCTGGAATGCGCCTTCGGGCAGCATCATCGCGAGCGTCTGAAGGTTGGCGCTGATCGTCTTGGGATCGGCGAACAGGCCGTAGGATGAGACCAGCGCGGTCACGGCGGGGAAGACCGCGAGCAGGCCGAAGAAGACGACGCCACCCGCGGTCGCGAGCAGGCGATCGTCGTCGATGCGCTGATAGGTACGCCAGAGGATGTCCTTCCAGCCTGCCCAGGGAATCGCGAACGGGCTTTTCGAGCGGCGGCCGCGGCCGGGCTCGAGGGCTGCGCCGGCCGGGCTCGTTTCCGGCGAATTCCCCTCGTTGTTCCGGTGGTCTTGCGGAGGCCCCGATCGAATCAGGCGGGAGTCCTGGAAGTAGCGTTCCGCGGTCAGCACGAAGATTGCGGTGGCGGCGACCAGCAGCCAATTGTCGAGCTGCTCGGAGCGCCGCGCACGCATTCAAGCGTCCAATCCACGCCTGCCGCGCCTCCGGCGCGCCGCCGCGAGGCCCAGCAGCCCGACGGCTGCGAGCATCACGCCAAGCTGCACCGGGCGGTTGGCGCGACCCGGCCAGGCCTCGCCGCCATGTCCTCGTTGATGTCCTCGTTCACCGGGCGCGTGCGGCACCAGAGGAATCGTTGTCGCGACCTCCTTCACCGCCTGCTTGACCGTTCCGCGCGGAATGCGCGGGGAGACGATCGCCACGCGCAGGCGGCTGGCAAGCGGCACGATCGGCTTGGTCCGGCGCTTCATCTGAGCCACGGCCACGCCGCCGCAGGCCGCCGCCAGCACCAGCAGCACGGCGCCGACGGCGCCGAGCCCCCAGAATTGTCCGTAAATGACCGCAACCCAGCGGTACAGGGCGATCAGGCCGACGAACAAAGCCGCCAGAACGAACACGCCGGCCACCACGAACAGTCCCGCCGCAACCGCGTATGACGTCACCGTGCCGGTCGCCTGGTCGGCCCGGTCACGCAGATAGGATCGTGTGGCGCGTTTGACGTGATTGAGCTTGAGCGCCACGCCCGCGCGCAGCAATTCGCCCGATGGCGCAAGCATGCGGACATCCTCCGAGAGCGAGACATTCGTCGGGGGATGAACGTGGCGGTATTTGACTTGTTCCGCCGGCGCGCGCCGGCCTTGGTTCCGCCGGCGTGCGCCGGTCTTGGTTTCGCCGGCGTACGC
>NZ_JBFULT010000067.1:0-20096 GCF_054049755.1 Bradyrhizobium sp. P5_C11_2 | reverse complement strand
AGGGCTCGCATCTTCTTAGAGCTTTTCCAGCTCTAATGTCTATGCGCTATCCCATATTTGGGCCTCAGGGGCATTTGGGCAAAATGCCCTATCGTGCGATTTGAAACTTGATCCCGATCAAGTTCACGCGAGCCATAATGCTGCTCTGCACCATCCGCTGAAGCGGGGCCTGGCCGGCTAACGCGAGGCCCGCGCCATGAGCGGGCAGCTTTCGAGGATGGTGTCGGGGCGGGCGCCTTCGATGGCGACGCAGGGTCTGGAGGGATCGATCGCAAGCGCGTAGCGATCGAGGAGCGCGGTGCGGTCCGGCTCGCCGCGCATGTGCAATTCGCGGACACCACCGGGCAAGGGAGCCTTCATCCCGGCGCGGATACGCTGGTCAAAGATGCCGCCGGGGACGATGGGCACACCGATATCGGCGAGCAGATAGAAGCGCGACTGTGGTGGAAGCTGGGGCGCGATATAGGCGAGCGGCTTGCCGAGGATAAAGTAGGTCGCTGGCTGACGGAGTTCGTCCGCGATCTTGGGCCGGTAGGTGTCGGACCAGGGGCGGTGCCACCAGTCCGCCGGCTGCGACCACAGGGCGATCGCAACGGCGACCGTCATCATCAGCGCGTTCAGCGGAACGGAGGACGTCGCAGGCAATGTCGGCCTTGCGCCTGCAGCGAGGCGCGCGAGCAGCAGGACGATCATCGGGCCGCACAATAATTCCAGAACCACCGCGTAGCGCTGGATCGAGAACAGGCCGAGCCATGCCAGATAGGAGACCGCAAAGAGCACCACGAACTGTATGTCACGTCGTGTGAAGATCGCGCTGCTTCGCGCCATGCGCGCAAGCAAGCCGAGCACGAGTAGCACCATCACGATCGCGAAACGCGCGTCGCGGAATGGATGTTCCGCGCCCCTGTGGTCTCCCACCAGCCAGTAGAAGGGGTAGGCGAGCGCATCGGGCACGCTGTGGGGCATGAACTGCGCGTCCATCAGGTTGATGGACGCCACTTCCCTGGACTGGAACACCGCATTGAACAGCGGGAAAATCGGATTGCCGGTGTCGCGCCAGGCGATCAGGCACCATTCGCCGCCCGTCAGCGCCGCGCCGGCGATCCCGCCCAGTCCAAGAAGAACAGTGGCCTTGAGCGGACGCGTGGCGGCCAGCATCGCAGCCGCTGCACCCACGGCGTAGACGACATTGGTTAGCTTCAATCCAACCGCGGCGCCAATCAACAGCCCGGCCAGCAGGTGGTTGGCTGTGGGCGATCGGTCTGCGGCCAGGATCAGCAGGAAACCGCCGATCACAGGCAATGCAAGCAGCACGTCGGAAAAGCTGGTGCCCACCTCCGAGAGCGTCATCGGACCGAAGGCCGCGATCACGACCGCCGCCGCGGTCGCCGCGATGGTTGCGGCCTGGCGCAGGACCATGCGTGCGAACAGGCAGATGAGCGCGAGGTTGAGACCGTGAATCGCGCCCATGATCATCAGCCCATAGGGCGATGGCAGAAAGTGGCGGAGATAATAGACCGGAAAATAGACGATCGGATTGAAGTAGGTCTGAAAGCCCGGCGGAACCGCATCCAGGTGATAACGGCCGTTGAGCACGGCCCAGACATTGTATTCGTGGTAGTTCTGCCAATCCCAGTTGACGTCCTCGCCGCTCGCGAACGTGTAGAGCGCGCCTGCCAACATCGAGCAGARGACGATGGCGACGGATGCGAGCGTCTTTCCGCGCAGGGCCGCCATCCATGATCGCCGGAATCCTCCGGCCGCGGCCGCGGAAGCCGCGTCGGACAGGTCAGCGGCTGTTGTCGCGCGTTGTTGCATCACGGCGCCAGGTGAGGGGCGGCGCCGCCACTTAAGATTGCAGAATTTAATAATGGATAAACGGTGGCCGCGTCGACCCGCTCAGGTCGTGCGGAACCGCAGCACGCCGTCGGCGGTTTCGGCCGTCAGCCGGCCCTCGACCAGCATGTAGTTGACGTGGGCGATCAGCTCGCCGGAGGCGAAGCCCATCTGGTGCACGTCGAGGGGATATTTGTTGAACACCACCGGCACCAGCTCGCGCGAGGTCTGCGGCACCTCGCGGCAGGCATCCGCGATCAGGCGGCAGCGGTCCTCGTGATGGTCGGCGAGCTGCTTGATGCGGGTCTTCAAGCCGTAGAACGGCACGCCGTGGCCGGGCAGCACCAGGAGGTCATAGGGCAGCGTGGTGGTGAGGCTTGCGAGCGAGGCCAGATATTCGCCGAGCGAGTTCTGGTCGGGCTCGACCGCCCAGACGCTGACATTGGGCGAGATCTTGCTCAGCACCTGGTCGGCGGAGAGGAACAGCTTGTCGTCGGCGCAATACAGCATCACCTGGTCGAGCGCGTGGCCGCCGCCGGTGATCACCTTGAAGCGGCGCGGGCCGATCACGACCTCGTCGCCATGCGAGATGCGGCGATAGGACGGCGGCAGCACCGAGACGCGCTTGAGATAATCCTGGCCGCGGCCGAGCAGCTTGTCGGTCAGGTCTTCGTCCATGCCGTGGCGGCGGAAGAACAGCCGCTGCGCCTCGCGCCGTTCCTCGGTGCCGCGGTTCTGGTGATAGACCGATTGCAGATATTCGACCTGCGACATCAGAAGCGGGCAGTTGAAGCGCTCGACGATCCAGCCCGCGAGCCCGACATGGTCGGGATGGGAATGGGTGACGATCAGGCGGGTGATGTGGACGCCTTGCAGCGGGCCGTCGAACAGCTTGGTCCAGGCTTCGATCGTCTCCTCATTGCCGAAGCCGGCATCGACCATCGCATAGCCGTCGCCGTCGGCGAGCAGGTAGATGTTCACATGGTTGAGGCGAAACGGCAGCTTCAGCCGTACCCACAACACGCCCGGCCGCACTTCCACGACCTCTTCGGGGCCGGGATGCTGTTCCCAGGGGTAGCGCAAAGCCTCGGCGGAGGACTGCGGGGTGTCGGTCTTCGAATGCATACTACCGGCTTAAACCCAGAGGCCGCGCGGCGCCAGCCAAAAAAGGGCGCGGGTACGGCTCGCATAGCGGTCATTCCGGGGCGTTTTTCCGTGGCCCGGACGAGCCGAAACGCTGTCATTCCGGGGCGCGCGCCAGCGCGAACCCGGAATCCCGAGATCGTGGTGCGAGATTCCGGGTTCGGCGCTATGTGCCGCCCCGGAATGACAATCAGGCCGCCCGCATGTTGTTGAGGAAGGCGTCGATCTCTCCGCGCAGCATGTCGGCCTCGCGGCGGAGCGCGTCCGAGGCACCCAGCACTTCGCTCGCCGCGGCGCCGGCTTCGGCGGAGGCGGTGGAGACGCCGACGATGTTGCTGGAGACCTCGCTGGTGCCGCCGGCCGCATGCTGGATGTTGCGGGCGATCTCGCGGGTCGCCGCACCCTGTTGCTCGACCGCGGCGGCAATCGTCGTCGTGACGTCGTTGATCTCGCCGATGATCCGGCCGATGCCCTGGATGGCGCCGACCGCCGAGGTCGTGACTTGCTGCATGCTGACGATCTGGGTGCGGATCTCTTCCGTGGCCTTCGCGGTCTGGCTCGCGAGGCTCTTCACCTCGGAGGCGACCACCGCGAAGCCGCGGCCGGCCTCGCCTGCGCGCGCGGCCTCGATGGTGGCATTGAGCGCCAGCAGATTGGTCTGCGACGCGATGGTCTGGATCAGATCGACCACGACGCTGATGCGGCTCGCGCTGTCGGCGAGGCTCTGCACCGTCGCATCGGTCGCGCCGGCTTCGTCGACCGCCTTTTTGGCGATCCCGGCCGAGGTGACCACCTGGCGGCTGATCTCGGCAATCGAGGACGACAGCTGCTCGGTGCCTGATGACACGGTCTGCACGTTGACCGAGGTTTCCTCGGCGGCGGAGGCGACCGCGTTGACCAGCGCGTTGGACTGGTCGGCGGTGTTCGACATGCTCTGCGCGGTCGACTGCATCGAGTTGGCCGACTGCGCGAGATTGTCGAGCGCGGAACGCACCGTGCTCTCGAACTCGGCGATCTTCGCCTCCATGCGCGCGGCGCGCTCGGCCTTGGCGACACGGTCCCTGTCCTGTTCGTCCGCCAGCGCCCGGGCCTCGATCATGCTGTCGCGGAACACGGTCAGCGTGTCGGTCATCGCGCCGATCTCGTCATGATGCCGCGAGCGCGCGATCTCGGTGTCGAGATCGCCGGCCGAGAGCAGCTGCATGGCGCGCTGGAGCCCGCCGATCCGGCGCAGGATGTTGCGGCCGACATAGAGCCAGACGAACAGCGCCGAGCCGACCAGCGTCAGCGCACCCAGCGCCAGCATGCTCGAGGTGGCCAGCGAAATCTCCTGGCGGGCCTGGAAGGTCGACGCGTTGGTCTCCTTCTGGACGCCGTCGACGAGCTGCTGCACGCTGATGCCGAGGCCGACATTGAGCTTGCGCGTCTCGTCCAGGATGGTCTGGCCGTAGTCGATGGCGTCGAGCTCCTTCTGGCGGATCTTGAATACGCCGGTCTTGCCCTCGCCGAAGGCGAACAGCTTTTGCACGGCGTCGCGCATCGCCTGCATCGAGGGCACGTTCGGGAGGTCCTCGAGGTTCGACTTGACGCGGTCGCGGGTCGCCTTGAACTCCTTCTCGATCGCCTCGAGCGTGTCGCTGTTGCTGGCCGAGAGCGCCGCCATCATGTCGGCGGCCATCAGATTGCCATTGGCGGAGACGGTCGAGATCTGGGCGACGGTGCGGGCGGCTTCGGTGGCGTCGTCCGCGGAGACGTCCGCCGCACCGAGGATCGCGTTCAGCCGTGTCTGTGCATCCAGCATCGCGGGACCGGCCGCGCCGACGAAGGCGAGCTGCGCCTTGCGCAGCGCTTCATACTGCTTGTCGTGCAGCACGCCGGTTTCCAGCCGTTCGCGCGCGGCCGACACCAGGCTCTGCGTCGCCTCGTCGATGCTCTTGGCGGTGTCGCGGAGCGCGGTCGCGATCTGCTTGTCGGCGCCGAGCTCGATGATCTCGCCGAGCTTGGCCATGGCGAGCTGCTGGATTTCCTGCACCTTCTTGGTCCGCTCGCTCAGCGCTTCGTCGGAGGGCGATGCCAACAGGCCCGGGCCTTGCGCCGCGAGCGTTGCGCTTTGCGAGGCGAGCTGAAGGCTCGCGGAGAGGCGCGGAATGTCGCGGCCGCTCAGATCCATCATGGTGCTGCCGAGATGCTTGAACACGAAGCCGGCGCCCGCCGAGATCACGAGGCCCATGCCCGCGATCACCGCGAAGGCCGCGAACAGGCTGCCGCGCACGCCCCATTTCGGCAACGAGAAACGAGGCCTGAAGCGGCCCAGGGCGTGACCAAGGCTCAGACGGATCGCCATCGAAATTCCCCCAGATATTCTTGCTTATGTTTTGCGGGCCGCAGTATCAGCGGCGCCGGTTAAAAAATCGCATTTGGTGCAATCGGTTGCGCTTGTTCCGCAGAGCGAAAAAAGAAAGGGCCGGCAGAGTTGCCGGCCCTTCGTCGCAAGAGAGGTCTTGGTTACCGATCAGTAGCGCGCGGCCACCGGGCCGGCCCAGTTGAAGCGGTAGTTGACGCCCGCCTTGATGGTGTGGTCGTCGGTGGTGAAGTTGCCGGTGCCCGCCAGCGGGCCTCCGGTGAAGTGCGCGTCGCCGAAATTGTAGTACTGATACTCGGCCTTGGCCGACCAGTTCGGCGCGAACATGTATTCGAGGCCGGCGCCGACGGTGTAGCCGTTGCGGTGGTCGCCATCGATCACGAAGGCGGTCGGCACGCCACCAACCGTCACCTTCTCGTTGTTGTCGGAGAAGGCGTAGCCGCCCTTCACGTAGAGCAGCCCAGGACCCCAGGTGTAGCCGACGCGGCCGGTGATCGAGCCGAGGCCGCGCTGGTCGTTGGTGTAGGCGACGCCGCCGGGGAACACCGCGCCGACGTTGCCGGAGAGCCAGGAATACTGGCCTTCGACGCCGACCACGAAGTTCGGGTTGAGCTGCCAGTCCGCACCGACCTGCAAGCCGCCGAGGAAGCGGCCGTTGCCGTTGTTGCCGGTGGAGAGGCCGTTGAAATTGTTGTCGCTGGAGAACGCGCCGCCGACATGGGCGCCGAGATAGAACCCGGTCCAGTTGTAGATCGGTGCGGCATAGGCCGGCGCGGCCTTGTTGTAATAGGGGCGGGCGCCGAGATCGGCGCCGACGGCCGGCGCGGCCGCGCCCGCCACGAGCAGCGCCACGGTCGCAAACAGAAACTTCTTCATCGTCTTGAACTCCAACACTTTGGTCCCCGGCAGGCGCGCTTTCCGCGCCGTCGTTGGTTTTGCAGATAGCTAGCTTTTGACGAAAATGCTGTCACATGCATGGCACAACGGCACCCAACCTAACTTATTGGGCTGCAATTGGTTTTCGTGCTTAATGCCGGCTTAAGAAATGCTGAAGGAAGGCTTAACCTTGCAGCCCGCGGGTAACCTGCGTGCGCCTTCCGTTAACCAAGTCGCCGCCGCGCCTCGTCGCGCATCTGCTCGCGGAACGCCGCGCGCTTGGCCGGCCGGTCTTCCTCGCGCACGTCGTGGCGATCGAAGATGTCGAAGTTCTCCAGGATCGGATAGCGCTCGCTCGCCATCGCCAGCACGCGCAGCACCTTGGTCGCAGCCAGGGTCGGGCCGCGCACCTCCCAGCGCCGGATGGTGTCGGCGCCGCCCTTCTCAGGCAATCCGCACAGCTTCGCCATGTCGGCTGCCGACAGCTTCCTGTCGAGGGCAGCGGAGAGGTCGTCGCGGAGTTGCTTCAGTTCGGGGCCGGTCATGTTGCTCGCGTCCAGGGGAGTCGCCGAAGGCAATGCACTAGCGCTGATTCGGGTCCAACCGAAGCCTCGCGCACAGCGATCGGCGGTCGCGGCCTTCAAGGAACTGATGCATTCGGTCGCGACCGTGAAGGAGCGCCACAACCGCAAGGCCTGCCGCCCGCGGCGGCGCTGATCAGGCCGTGCGACCGCGCACCGGCACCTTCGCGCGCGCACGGAGTTATGAACGGGAGTCCTATGGACATTTCCCGATCAATGAACAGTTGGCACAACGGGGTCCACGGCGACGAAGGGATCAGCCATGACAAGCATCAAACTCGCGATTGCCGCACTCATCACTGTCGGGCTGGCTACGGCCCCCGCCGCTGTCGAGGCGAAGAAGCACAGGTCCGCCAGACACTACAGCACGGGTGTCGTGGCCCCGACCTATGGCAGCGCCGGAGGGCCGCTGGCAACGCAACCCACGACCTACGGCAGCTCCGGACAGACCGTCGGCACGGTCACCGCACCCTCGATCGGTACGTACAATTGGCCGTCGGTGGGCGTGACCAACGCAGTCCCGACCTGGCGCAACACCACCAGGTAGGGAGCACGTCTGCGAGGCGCATGCGGGTGCCGGTCAGTGCGTGCCGGTCGCGAGGCCGGAAAGAAGATAGAGCGCGACCAGCAACGTTGCGACCGACAGCATCGTCGTGACCGAGACCGTGGCCGCGACCAGTTTCTCCTCGACCTTGTATTCGTGCGCCAGCACGTACACGGTTTTCGCCGTCGGCACGGCCGCGCATACGACGGCCGCGACGGTGTAGAGGGCATTGAGACCGGTGATTACGCAAAGTCCGTAGACGATCAGCGGCATCACCACCAGCTTCACGGCTGAGAGTGCGAACGATGCCTTCAGGTTCGATCGCAGGCCCTCAACCGACAGCCCGAGCCCGATGGCAAACAGCGCGCAGGGCGTGAGCGCGGCTGCGATCATGTTCAGATAGGCCGCGACCGGCGCCGGAATCGGCAAGCCCGTGATCGCCCATGTCAGACCAATGAGGGTCGACAGGACCATCGGATTGAGCAGGATCTGCTTCGCGAGGCCGGCGGAATGCACAGGCCCGTGCGCGTCCCTTTCCAGCAGGATCACCGTGATCGGAAACATCACGGCGGCCACGAACACCGTCGCCACCGCGGCGGGCAGGACGGCGGGCTGGCCGTAGATCGCGTGCAGGATCGGGAGCGCGACGAACCCGGTATTGGTCATCGCCGCCGCCATGCCATGGATCGTGCTGCTGGCGAGATCGCGCTTGCCGCCGGTGCGGACCGCCAGGAAGACCAGCGCGAAGCAGAGCAGGGAGCCGCCGCCGAAAGCGAGCAGGAAGCGCCATTCCAGCAGATTGCGCGCCGGCTCCTGCGCGATGGTGACGACCAGCAGCGCCGGCATCGCCACGTTGTAGGCGAAATGGACCAGCGCGTCCGCCAGCGAGCGCGAGAGATAGCCGAGAGCACCGGCCAGCCAGCCGGTGACGATGATCGCGAATACGGGAAGAACGAGGCTGGCGACCTCCATCCGGCTTTCCCCCTAACGAGCAACTGCACGCCATCCTACCTTGGCGATGCATGCTCGTCACGGTTCAACCGGATCGCGCCGCCCCGATCAGGCGGCCTGTGACCTCAGGCGCCCCTGCCGGTCTGTTGACCAAACACGCAGCGCCATCCCGCCAGGCGCTCGGCCGGATGCTGGTTCATCCATTCGGCGAGCTGCGGCGCGCCCATCAGGCAGGACTGCATCGACACGCTGGCAAAGTCCGACGTGGTGACGATCTGCTCGTGACAATTCCCCGGAGAGGAGAGGCTGCAGAGCACAGCGATGATCTTGATCACGACAGGTTTTCCACGCTGCTGCCGGCTGCACGACTGATCGTTGCCTTGTCCTGCTGCTCGCCGGCCGGGTCAGCCGACGGGAAGATGCTGTCGTAGATCGCGCGGGCCTCCTGGATGAGGCGCAATCGTTCGCGCTCGGATCTCGAGACAAACTGAATAACCTGTCCCATGCTCGCTCCAATAGATCGCTGATCCATCATCAGATGATGAAAATCATTCAATTGCGATATGGGGTGAAGGCCCAAGGCTTGCAGCCGTGCGGGCGGTCACAAGGGATAAAAAGCCCGTGACCGTATCG
This sequence comes from Bradyrhizobium sp. P5_C11_2, assembly GCF_054049755.1. NCBI lineage: Bacteria > Pseudomonadati > Pseudomonadota > Alphaproteobacteria > Hyphomicrobiales > Nitrobacteraceae > Bradyrhizobium > Bradyrhizobium sp. P5_C11_2. The sequence goes on along the minus strand of NZ_JBFULT010000067.1, from coordinate 11,170 downwards.
TTACGGGAGCGGAACGGGATACCGAAGCAAATCTCCGCTCTTATGTCGCCGGCGTGAGCTGCTTGCGTCCCATTCGTCGCGGCATCGTGAGGAGTATTGGGACCCACTGCATGACCGGTTGCGGCACATTTTCGCGTGCATCGAGTTGTAAGGTTACTCAGTGCAYGAGCGGTTCGACGATCGAGCGGCTGATGCGACTGAGGGGCCACCCCCCGAAAGGATCAGCCATGACAAGAACGAGACGCTCCATTGCTGCACTCATCGCTGTCGGATTTGCGGCAGCGCCATTCGCTGCAAGCGCGCAGACGTCTACGGCGGGCACCCAAGGCAACACGAGCGGGAGCTCTGGAGCGCCAGCAACGCAAGGCACGACTTTTGGAAGCTCCGGACAGACTGTCGGGACCGTTACGGCGCCGTCGGTCGGAACGTCCAACCAGCCCTCGGTCGGCGTGACCAACTCAGTCCCCACCTGGAACAACACCAATCCTCGGGCCAAGTAGCAGCCGAGATCGGCTCCCTCACGCCGCCGGCGCGCGCTCTTTCCGTCCCGGCACCGCGGCCAGCAGCTCGCGCGTATAGGCGTGCTCGGGCGCGGCGAACAGCTGCGCGGTCGGCTTCAGCTCGACGATGGCGCCGCGCTGCATCACCGCGATGCGGTCACAGATTTGCGCCGCGACCCGCAGATCGTGGGTGATGAACAGCATCGACAGGCCAAGGCGCGTCTTGAGGTCTTCGAGCAGCCTCAAGACCTGCGCCTGCACGGAGACGTCGAGCGCGGAGACCGCCTCGTCGGCGACGATGATCTCGGGCTCGAGCGCGAGCGCGCGCGCGATGCCGACGCGCTGGCGCTGGCCGCCGGAGAATTCGTGCGGATAGCGGTCGAGCGCTCCGGCATCGAGGCCGACCATTTTCAGCAGATCGCGGGCGCGATCGAACGCCACCTTCGGATCGGTGCCGGCCGCGATCGGGCCGTCGGCGATGATGTGGCCGATCTTGCGGCGCGGATTGAGCGAGGCGAACGGATCCTGAAAGATCATCTGGATGCGATGGCGCTCGGCGCGCAGCGCCTTGCCTGTGAGCGAGGTGAGATCGGTCTCCCCGATCCGCACCGTGCCGCGGTCGGCTTCGATCAGCCGCATCACGAGGCGCGCCACAGACGACTTGCCGGAGCCGGATTCGCCGACGAGGCCGAGCGTCTCGCCCTTCAGGATGTTGAAGTTGACCGCACGCGCGGCATCGACGCGGCGGTCCTCGCGAAACCAGCCGCCCGAGGTGACGTAGGTCTTGTACAGCCCGATCACCTCGACGGCCTTGGCTTGATCGTCGAGCGGCTCGCGTGCCGGCGGGTCCATGGTCGGCACCGCGGCGAGCAGCGCCTTGGTGTAGTCGTGCTGCGGCTGGTTGAAGACGGAGCTGGCGGGGCCTTCCTCCACCACCTTGCCATGCCTGAGCACCACGACCTGGTCGGCGATATCGGCGACCACGCCGAAATCATGGGTGATGAACATCACCGCCATGTTGCGGTTGCGCTGGAGGTTGCGGATCAGCTTGAGGATCTGCGCCTGCGTGGTGACGTCGAGCGCGGTGGTCGGCTCGTCCGCCACCAGCACCRCCGGCTCGAGCGCGAGCGCCATCGCGATCATCGCGCGCTGGCGCTGGCCGCCGGAGAGCTGGTGCGGATAGGCCCGCACGATGCGCTCGGGGTCGGGCAGGCCGACCTCGCGCGCCAGCGACAGCGCCTTGGCGCGACGCTCCTTTGGCGTGAGCAGGCCGTGCGCCTCGAACATCTCCGCCATCTGGTCGCCGATCCGCATCAAGGGATTGAGCGCGGTCATCGGCTCCTGAAAGATCATCGCGAGCCGGCGGCCGCGCAAATCGCGCCAGCCGTCATCGTCGAGCTTGAGCAGGTCGCGGCCCTCGAACATGATCTCGCCGGACGTGACGTCGACCGTATCAGGCAAGAGGCCCATCAGTGCGTGCGCGCACATCGATTTGCCGGAACCGGATTCGCCGACGACGCAGACGATCTTGCCGGCCCTCAGGTCCAGCGAGATGCCGTCGACGGCGAACGGCCGCTCGGCGCTCTTGGGCAGCGCGATCCGCAGGTTCTTGATGGAGACGGTGGCCGGGGCGGTCATGGTCAGCGCCCCTCGCGCGACAGGCGCGGATTGAGCGCGTCGTTGAGGCCTTCGCCGATCAGGTTCAGGCCGAGCACCGAGATCAAGATGGCGACGCCGGGGAATACGGTGATCCACCAGGCCTGGCGGATCACGGTGCGGCCGGCCCCGACCATATAGCCCCACGAGATCAGATTGGGATCGCCGAGGCCGAGGAACGCCAGCGAGGACTCCAGCAGGATCGCGGTTGCGACCATCAGCGAGGCCAGCACGATCACCGGCGACAGCGCGTTCGGCAAAATCTCGCGCAGGATGATCCAGCTATTGCTCTGGCCCGTGACCACGGCCGCCTGGACGTATTCCCGCGTGCGCAGCGACAGCACCTCGCCGCGGACGAGGCGTGCGACCGGCGGCCAGCTCACCACCGCGATCGAGGCGACGATCGAATAGATCGAGGGTTGCAGGATCGCGACCAGCACGATCGCGAGCGCGAAGCTCGGAATGGTCTGGAAGAATTCGGTGAAGCGCATCAAGGCGTCGTCGACCCTGCCGCCGAAATAGCCGGCCATGGCGCCGATCGGCACGCCGACGATCAGCGCGACCAGCGTKGAGACAAGGCCGACCAGCAGCGACACGCGCGCGCCAAAAATCATGCCGGCGAACACGTCGCGGCCGAGCGCGTCGGTGCCGAGCGGCACGGTCGAGAGCGTGAAGGGCGGCAGGAACGGCCGCTGCACCATGCGCCAGGGCGAGTTCGGGAACAGCATCGGTCCGAACACCGCGACCGCGATCGCGACCAGGAGGATGATGAGCCCGATGACGCCGCTCGGGCTCTTCAGCATCGATTTCCAGAACTGTTTCATGTGGCGTATTCGATGCGCGGGTCGACCAGGCGGTAGACCAGGTCGGTGATGAGGTTGAAGATCAGGACCATGGCCGAGCAGATCACGAAGACGCCGAGCAGCAGATTGTAGTCCCGCTGCAACAGCGCGTCGTACATCAGACGCCCGATGCCGGGCCAAGCGAACACGGTCTCGGTGATGACGGCGCCGCCGATCAGCGTGCCGGAATGCACGCCGGCGAGCGTCACCACCGGCAGCAGCGCGTTGCGCAGCACGTGGCGGCGCTGGATCACCGCGTCGGACAGGCCTTTCGCGCGCGCCGTCTTGACGAAGTCGAGGCGCTTCACCTCGAGCATCGAGGCCCGCGTCATGCGGGTATAGGTCGCCATGAAGAACAGGCCGAGCGTCATCGCCGGCATGATCAGGTGCTTTGCGACGTCGACCACATGGGCAGGGCCGGTCAAATTGGCGCCGACCGTCTCGTAGCCGAAGCTCGGCAGCCAATCCATGGTGACCGAGAACAGCAAAATGCCCATCAGCGCCACCCAGAAGATCGGCATGGCGTAGAAGATCAGCGCGAAGACGGTGATGGCGGTGTCGAGGAAGGTTCCGGCAAAGCGCGCGGCGAAGCTGCCGAAGAGGACGCCGAGCATCAGCGAGATCGCGAACGCCGTCAGCGTCAGCAACAGCGTCGCCGGCAGCCGCTCGCCGATCAGCTTCGACACCGGCGCCTGCTGGCGGAAGGAGAAGCCGAGGTCGAGGGTGACGACGCCCTTGACGTAGATGAAGAGCTGCTCGGGCAGCGGCTTGTCGAGGCCGAACTTTTCCCGCAGCTGCTGGACGAAGATCTGATCGCTGGCGCCGGCCTCGCCCGCCATCACGACCGCGGGGTCGCCGGGGGCAAGCCGGATCAGGAAGAAATTGAGGACGACGATCGCGAGCAGAACGATCACGCCCTTCACGACACGCTGAGCGACGAAGGAGAGCATTTAGGGAGTCATATCTTGTAGCGTGACCTGGAGCCACATGGGCAGTGCGCTCCCTCGCCCCGCTCTTGCGGGGAGAGGGTTGGGGTGAGGGGCCTCTCTCCACGGGTGAGAATTCTGATGGACCTGTACCCCCTCACCCGCCGCGCTCTGCGAGCGCGTTGACCTCTCCCCGCAAGCGGGGAGAGGTGAAGTCAGGAGCGCCATCACTTGTCGAGCCATGCGTCCTTGAAGCCGTCATTGACCCCGATCCCCGTGGTGATCAGGTTCTTGACCTTGCAGCGCATGATGGTCGGGAATTGCAGCTCGAGCATCCAGGCCACCGGCACGTCCTCGACCAGGATCTTCTGCGCCTTCTCGTAGATCTCCTTGCGCTTGGAGTCGGGCGTGGCGACCGCGCCGTCGGCGAACAGCTTGTCGATCTCCGGGTTGGAATAGCCCTCGACGTTGTTGAACACCTGGCCCTTGGCGATGGCGCTGGAGACGTAGTTGCGGCCGACGCCGAGCGCGGGATCGCCATACTGATAGAGATAGGTGAAGGCGATGTCGTAATCCCAGTCGCCGATCTTCTGGTTGCCGCCGGCAACATCGGTGGCGATCGTCTCGATGTTCATGCCGACGTCCTGGAGGTTCTGCTTCACGGCTTCGCCCCAGCGCTGCCAGGTCTCGCCATAGGCGAGCGGCAGCATGCGGATCTTCTCGCCCTTGTAGCCGGCTTCCTTCAACAGCGCCTTGGCCTTGGCCGGATCATAGGGATATTTCGGCACGTCGGAGGTGTAGTACTTGATGGTCGAGGCGGACGGGCCGGTCGCGACCTTGCCGAGCCCGTTCCAGATCACGTCCTTGGCGAAGTCGCGGTCGATCGCAAACATGATGGCCTGCCGCACGCGCTTGTCGGCGAGCGGACCCTGGCGGTTGTTCAGCCACAGCCAGGCCAGCGGCGAGAAGAACTCCCAGCCGGCGCCGGTGACGCAGGTGTCCTTCAGCTTGGACAGCCGCGGCACGTCGAAATTCTCCACCGAGCCGCCGGGCAGCACGTCGACCTTGCCGGTCTCGTACGCCACCGAGCGCGCCGCGGCGTCGGGGATGATCTGCCAGTAGATCTCGTMGAGATAGGGCTTGCCCTTCTCGTAATAGTTCGGGTTCTTGACCAGGCGGATGAACGAGCCCTTCTGCCATTCCTTGAACATGAAGGGGCCGGTGCCGATCGGCGCGTTGTTGTAGGGGTTGGTCTTCCAGTCGGTGCCTTCATAGAGATGCTTCGGCACCATCGGCATCGAGCCGACCTCGAAGATGCCGAGGAACGGGCCGAACGGCTGCTTCAGCGTGAACACCACCGTGTAGTCGTCGGGCGCCTCGACCTTGTCGACCTGCACGAGGTTGTTGCGGGCGCGCGCATGGGTCTGCTTCAGCATCTCGATCGAGAACAGCACGTCGGCGGCGGTGAAGGGTTTGCCGTCATGCCAGGTCACGCCCTTCCTGAGCTTGAAGGTGTAGGTCTTGGCGTCTTCGCTGACGCTCCAGCTCTCGGCGAGCTCCGGCAGCGGCTCGAGCTTGGGGCTGTAGCGCAGCAGGCCCTCGAAGATGTTGCCGGACACCATCTGGACCGGCCCGTTCTGGACCATGGCAAGCATCAGGCCGGGTGGCTCGGGCTGGATCACGGCATTGATCACGCCCCCCGTTTTCGGCTCTTGCGCCAGCGCCGAGGCCGTGAGGCCGCAAGCCAGGAGGACACCAAGCAACACTCGTTTTGGCATGTCGTATCTTTCTCAAGCGAGACCAGCCGTAAACGCTTCGCACGTCGTGGCGCGCGAAGCTACGGCCGACCCATCCCAGTCCCCATCCGGCATCGAGGCTCACACAGTCTCATTCGGCGCCGCAAGATGAAAGTCTCGACAGTGTTCGCACAAAAAATGTACAGCGCGTCCTGTTTTCACTTGATTCATTGTCCTGTCACGGAGACAAGTCGGCCATGGACAATGCCACACGCTCCGAACGATCCCGCAACGCCGCGCTCGAGGCGGCGACCAGGATCATTGCGCGCGACGGGCCCGGCCGGCTGACGCTTGACGCCATCGCGCGCGAGAGCGGTCTCAGCAAGGGCGGAGTCATGCATCAGTTCCGCACCAAGGAAGCCGTGCTCAAGGCGCTGCTGGAGCGGCAGATGGAGCATTTCGAGGAATTCTCGACCCGTTATATGGCGAAGGTGAGCGCGACCTCGGCCAATCCCAATCTGGCGACGCAGCTTGCCACCGTGCGGGAAGCGGCCACGTCGCCGAATTCCGCGGCGCTGGCGCTGGTCGCGGCCATGGTCGAGAATCCCGGCCTGATGTCGCTGCCGCGCGACCGCGAGATGAAGCGGGTGGAGGCCATCAAGGCGGAGGCCGCGGATCCCGATCTCGCGCTGTTGCGCTGGGCAGCGGCGCGGGGATTGTTGTTGAGCTCGCTGTTCGGCATGTCGCCACTGAGCAAGGACGAGCACCAGCGGCTGTTCGCGCGCCTGCTCGATGACGACCAATGGCGGCCGCTCGAAAAGCCGGCCAAGGCCCGCGCCGTAAAGGCCGGCGACACCTCCGCGGCAAAGGCCGGAACGGCGCGCAAGCGCGCCTGATTCATCGTTAACGAATTCCAACCGTCGCTGCCCAAAGCCGCGCCTGCGGCCAAATGTGTCAGGCGGTCATTTCGGTACTTTACAAACCAACTGGTCGGTTTTATAACTGGAAACACTGAGGCGGCCCAAGGCGTCTGACATGGCCCCGGACGATGCCTTGGGCCGGCGATGGTGAGCGCCGCAGCCGCGTCTGGTCCCGCACGCGGCTGCGGTCGCCATGTTCTTCTTCTTCCCGAAAATGGCCTTGCGCCAAGCCGCAAGAGGAGTGTTGGAATGGATCGCTCGATCGCCCTGCGCGGTCTGGGAACGATGGTGCTTTGCGCGGGCGTGGCCGGCTGCGCCTCGGTTGCACCCGTGCCCTATTCCGAGATGGCATCCTCGGCCTACATGGCGCCGGACAGGTCCGATGCCTCCGGCCGCGTGCCCTACCGCTACTCCACGCCGGTCGACTGGCGCGCATATAATAAGGTGATCCTCGAACCTGTCGTGGTCTATCGCGGCCGGGATCACCAGTTCGCCGACATGTCCGACAAGGACAAGGCGACGCTCGCCGCCACCATGCAGACCCGCTTCGCCGAACGTCTGCGCAGCCGCTTCATGCTGGTGCGCGAGCGCGGGCCGAATACGCTGCGGATCAGGCTGACGCTGACCGGCGCCGTCGCCAACACGCCGGTGCTCGGCACGCTCTCCCGCTTCGACGTCGCCGGCGCCGTCTATAACGGCGTGCAGGCCGCGCGCGACGGCGAGGGCACCATGACCGGTTCGGTCATCTATGGCGTCGAGATCTTCGACGCCGCGACCGCGCGCCTGCTCTCTGCCTACGTCACCAAGCAATACCCGGGCGCCTACGACATCAAGGCCAGCGTCGGCGCGCTCGCGGCCGCCAATGCCGGCGTCGACAAGGGCGCCGAGGCGCTGATGGCGCAACTGAACTGACGTCACACCCCATCCAACGAAAGGTGCTGCTGATGAACATCTTCCTTCGCTTCGTGCTGCGCATCGCGATCACCATCGTGATGATGGCCTTCGGCGGCCGCGCCGGCGCTGCCACCCCCGCGGATCCCAGCGGCACCTGGCTCGTCGAGGACGGCCGCGCGCGCATCCGTCTGGAGCGCTGCGGACCATCGCGCGATCGCATCTGCGGCTTCATCGTCTGGATGAAGGAGCCGGCCGACAAGCGCGGCCAGCCCCATCGCGACCAGGAAAATCCCGATCCCGACAAGCGCGCCCGCGCGCTGCTCGGCCACCAGCTCATCATGGGCTTGCAGGCGACGGCGGAGGGCCGGTTCGCCGGCGACATCTACAATGCCGAGGACGGCAAATCCTATTCGGTCTCGCTATGGCGCGAATCCGCCGACCGCCTCAAGCTCAAGGGCTGCCTGATCAAGCTGCTGTGCCAGACCCAGACCTGGCAGCAGACCCTCGACGTCCAGCCCGGCCAGCTCGTCGGCCTCACCGGCGATCTCAACGGTCCCCGCGCCGACAAGGAATGGGCCCAGGTGCCGGCGCCGAAGCTGACACAAGTGAAGGGGAAGTAGCCTCTTCACCTCGCCCCGCTTGCGGGGAGAGCGAGCTCTATMTCAACCCCGCCCGCCGGAATCCCTCCAGATAATGCTCGCGGTCGGCGTCGCTCGCCCATGGCAGTTGCGTAGCGATCCAGTGCAGCGAGATGCCGGGCTGGGTGCGGCGCAGCTCCTGCAACGCCGTCTCGGCGAGCGCCCGGTCACCGGTCATGCCGGCCGAGACCGCGAGCACGCGATAGGCGCCGGTGAGATCGCCGCGGTGGCGGATCGCCTCGCGCGCCAGCGCGATCGCCTCGTCATAATGCCGCTCGGTGAAGCGCGCATAGCCGGCGATGCCGTGATAGATCGCCAGCGACGGATCGCGCGGTGAGAGCCGGATCGCCCTTTGCGCCGCCTCGAACGAGTCCTTCGACCGTCCGGCATAGGACAGCGCCAGCGCGTAATAGCCCTGCGCCAGCGAGAAGTTCGGATTGAGCGTGAGCGCCTGCTCGAACTCCGAGAGCGCGTCTGCAAGCCGCCGCGTCGAGAAGCAGACGCTGCCGAGCGCGGCATGCGCCCAGGCGTCCTCATGGTCGCAGCGCACCGCGGCGAGCGCGGCGGCTTCCGCCACCGGCGCCGCCGTGGCGAGGTCGGCCCAGCCGAGATGCACGCCGAACATGTGGCTCGCCGCCAGCACCGACAGCGCCTGGCCGTAGCCGGGATCGATCGCGATGGCGCGTTCGAGCAGGGTCTGAGCGGCGAGATGGTCCTGCCGCGTCACGCGCCAATAGTGCGAGAGCGCGCGCATCACCAGATCCCAGGCGTCCAGGCTCGCAGGCGGCTTGCGGCGGCTGCGAAAATTCTCCGCCGCATGGATCTGCGGCTCGATCGCCGCGACGATCGCGTTGGTGATCTCGTCCTGCACGGCGAAGACGTCGCCGAGCTCGCGGTCGTAGCGTTCGGCCCAGAGATGGCTGCCGGAGGTGGCATCGTTGAGCTGCGCGGTGATGCGCACGCGGTTGTCCGCCTTGCGCACGCTGCCCTCGACGATGTAGCGGACGCCGAGCTCCTCGGCGATCTGCCTGATGTGGACCGAGCGCCCCTTGTAGGTGAAGGACGAGTTGCGGGCGATCACCATGAACCAGCGCTGCTTCGACAGCGCGGTCAGGATGTCCTCGCTGATGCCGTCTCCGAAATATTCTTGTGCGGGATCGCCGCTCATGTTCTCGAAGGCGAGCACCGCGATCCCAGGACGGTCGGTCACGAGGCGCGCGGGGGCGGGCCTGGCCGCGGCCGGCGCGGGCGAGCCTGCCACTYCTTCCCTGACGTCGCCGACGAAGCGAAAGCCCTTGCGCGGGATCGTCCTGATCAGCCGCTGGGTCGCGCCGTCGTCGCCGAGCGCCTTGCGCGCGGCGTTGATCCGGCTGTTCAGCGCGGAGTCCGAGACGATGCGGTCGCTCCAGATCTGGCTGATCAGGTCATCCTTGCTGACCACTCGGGCGCGCTGCGCGACCAGATAGAGCAGCAGATCGAACACCTGCGGCTGCAACGGCACGGCCGTCCCGCCGCAGGTGAGCTCCCGCAGGTCGCCGTCGAGCACGTTGTTTTCAAAGCGAAATCGCACGTTTCTGTCGTCTCAAGCAAAAATCAAAGTCGTCTCAGGCGAAAATCAACCCTCCGCGAAAGTCCTGGGTCCTCCCGTGCGGCATGGTGCACCTACCATTGAAGTGCCGGCGTTTTGGCACAACGGAGCTTTCTATGACCCAAATTGATCAACAGGTGCATTCCATCGGCCCCGAGGTTACGGGCTCGCGCATTTTCAAGTTCATCGCCTTTCTGTACGGAATTGCGGCATATCTCGTGTTTTTCGTCACCATCCTCTACGCCATCGGTTTCATCATGGGGCTGGTGGTGCCGAAGACCATCGACACCGGAACCGACACGCCGACGGCCGAGGCCGTCATCATCAATCTGCTCCTGATGGCGCTGTTCGMCATTCAGCACAGCGTGATGGCGCGCCAGCAATTCAAGGCGTGGTGGACGCAGTTCGTCCCCAAGCCGGTGGAGCGCAGCACCTATGTGCTGTTCGCGAGCCTGTCGCTCCTTCTGCTGTTCTGGCAGTGGCGTCCGCTGCCTTCGGTCATATGGAACGTCGCGAACCCGGATCTCGCTGTGACGATCGTCACGCTGGCGCTGGCAGGCTGGGCGCTCGTGTTCACCTCGACCTTCATCATCAACCATTTCGAGCTGTTCGGATTGCATCAGGTGACCAATCATCTCGTCGGCAAGGAGCCGGCGCCGCCGCGGTTCAAGACGCCGCTGCTCTACAAATTCGTCCGCCATCCGATCTATCTCGGTTTCATCATTGCGTTCTGGGCGGCGCCGACCATGACTGCGGGCCATCTGCTGTTTGCGGCCGTGACCACGATCTACATCTTCGTCGGCATTGCGCTGGAGGAGCGCGACCTCATCGATCTCTTCGGCGACGAGTACCGGCAGTACAAACAACGGGTGTCGATGCTTATTCCCTGGCGCCGGTCAGTGTAATCCTTGCGTCTTTCCGCGCGCGTCCGCCGAAAGGAGGACGCGCCGCGGCGGCGACGCGCGTAGCACAGCCGGCGCGGGAACTCTTCACGAGTCCTGTCCTTGACGTCCCCGGGGGTGACTCCCCCTCACTCCGACCCTCTCCCCGCGTCCACCTTTTCGGCGGACGAAAGCGGGGAGAGGGAGACGACTTCCAGCCTTCATCAACGGAGAAGACCAAATGAAACATTTCGGAAACTGCTTCTGCGGCGCCGTCACTGTCGAGGTCACGGGCGCGCCGGAGGCGATGGGCTATTGCCATTGCCGCTCCTGCCGCTCCTGGTCGGGCGGACCGGTGAACGCCTTCAGCCTGTGGAAGCCCGAAGCCGTGCGCATCACCGAAGGCGGCCAGCACGTCGAGACCTTCGCCAAGACGCCGCTCAGCCAGCGCAAGTTCTGCAAGAAGTGCGGCGGCCATCTCATGACCAACCACCCGCCGCTTGGCCTGATCGACGTCTTCACCGCCACCATTCCCACGCTCGCTTTCGAGCCCGGCGTCCACGTCAACTATTCCGAGACGGTGCTGCCG
>NZ_JBFULT010000066.1:0-20102 GCF_054049755.1 Bradyrhizobium sp. P5_C11_2 | reverse complement strand
GGCCGCGGCGTACTGGATGCCCCGCTTTCGCGGGGCATGACAGTGGGGCCTAACTACTAAGCGTACCGCCCGTGGCAGTGCTTGTACTTCTTGCCGCTGCCGCACGGGCAGTCCTCGTTGCGGCCGATCTTGCCCCAGGATGCCGGGTTCTTCGGATCGCGCAGCGCCGCGTCGGTGRCCTGCGGCGCCAGCGTGACGCTGGCGAGCGCCATCTCGTCCTCGCCGGTGTTCGGGTCGAACTTGTGCGCTTCCATCGGCGGCAGCGCGGGCGCTTCCTGCTCCGGCGGGATGATCTCGACCCGCATCAGCTGCGCGGTGACGGCCTCGCGCAGATGCGCGCTCATCTCCTGGAACAGGTTGAAGGCCTCGGTCTTGTACTCCTGCAACGGATCGCGCTGGCCATAGCCGCGCAGGCCGATGACCTGGCGCAGATGGTCGAGCATGATCAAATGCTCGCGCCAGAGATGGTCGAGCGTCTGGAGCAGAATGGTCTTCTCGACGTAACGCATCACGTCGGGGCCCCATTGCCCGACCTTGGCCGCCATGTGCTCGTCGGCTTTGGTCTCGATGCGCGTGAGCAGCTCCTCGTCGGCGATGCCCTCTTCCTTGGCCCAGTCGTCGACCGGCAGGTCGAGATCGAGCACGCGCTTCAACTCTTCCTTCAGCCCGGCTGTGTCCCACTGCTCGGCATAGGCATGCTCGGGCACGTGCTTGGCGACGAGGTCGTCGATGAAGGCGTGGCGCATGTCGGCGATGGTCTCGGCGACGCTCTCGTCCTTCATCAGCTCGACGCGCTGGTCGAAGATCACCTTGCGCTGGTCGTTCTGGACGTTGTCGAACTTGAGCAGGTTCTTGCGGATGTCGAAGTTGCGCGCCTCGACCTTCTGCTGCGCCTTCTCCAGCGCCTTGTTGATCCAGGGATGGATGATCGCCTCGCCCTCTTTCAGGCCGAGACGCTGCAGCATGCTGTCGAGCCGATCCGAGCCGAAGATGCGCATCAGATCGTCTTCCAGCGACAGGAAGAACTTCGAGCGGCCGGGGTCGCCCTGACGGCCGGAACGGCCGCGGAGCTGGTTGTCGATGCGGCGGGATTCGTGACGCTCGGAGCCCATGATGTAGAGGCCACCCGGCTTGGTCACGGTCTTGGCGGGCCTGTTGCCCTTCGCCGGCTCGATCTCGACGACCTCCTCCGCCTTCAGCACGATCTCGCGGAAGCGGTCGACGTCGGCCTTGATCTGCTCGATCTTCCTGGCCTTCTCGGCCTCGTCCTCGATGCCCGCGGTCTCCTTCGGGATGCGCATATCGAGCGAGCCGCCGAGCTTGATGTCGGTGCCGCGGCCGGCCATGTTGGTCGCGATCGTGATCGCGCCGGGAACGCCGGCTTCGGCGACGATATAGGCTTCCTGCTCGTGGAAGCGCGCGTTCAGCACCGCAAACAGCTTTGCCGGCTTGCCGGCGCGGGCCGCTGCGTAAAGCTTGTCGAGCGCGTTCTCCTTGCCGAAATCGATCTGCTTGTAGCCGTTCTTCTTGAGGAACTCGGCGAGCACTTCCGACTTCTCGATCGACGCCGTGCCGACCAGCACCGGCTGCAGCCGCGAATTGGCACGCTCGATCTCGGCGAGGATGGCCGAATATTTTTCCTGGTGGGTGCGATAGACCTCGTCGTCCTCATCCAGGCGGCCGACCGGCACGTTGGTCGGGATCTCGACGACCTCGAGCTTGTAGATGTCGAAGAGTTCGTCGGCTTCGGTCAACGCCGTACCGGTCATGCCCGCAAGCTTCTCGTACATGCGGAAGTAATTCTGGAACGTGATCGAGGCGAGCGTCTGGTTCTCGGGCTGAACCTGGACGTGCTCCTTGGCTTCCAGCGCCTGATGCAGGCCTTCGGAATAGCGCCGGCCGGCCATCATGCGGCCGGTGAACTCGTCGATGATGATGACCTCGTCGTCGCGGACGATGTAATCCTTGTCGCGGGTGAACAGCGTGTGGGCGCGCAGCGCCTGGTTGATGTGATGCACGACGGAGACGTTCTCGACGTCGTAGAGCGACTCGCCCTTGAGCTGGCCGGCGTCGCGCAGCAGCGTCTCGATCTTCTCCATGCCGGCTTCGGTCAGCGTCACCGTGCGCTGCTTCTCGTCGACGTCGTAATCGGTCTTGTCGAGCTTGGGCAGGAAGCCATCGATGGTGTTGTAGAAGTCGGAGYGGTCGTCGAGCGGACCGGAGATGATCAGCGGGGTGCGCGCCTCGTCGATCAGGATGGAGTCGACCTCGTCGACGATCGCGTAGAAGTGCGGTCGCTGGACCATGTCCTCGAGCCGGTACTTCATGTTGTCGCGCAGATAGTCGAAGCCGTATTCGTTGTTGGTGCCGTAGGTGATGTCGCAGGCATAGGCCGCCTTGCGCTCGGCATCGTCGAGGCCATGGACGATCACGCCGGTGGTCATGCCGAGGAAGCTGTAGATCTGGCCCATCCAGCCGGAGTCGCGGCGGGCGAGGTAATCGTTGACGGTGACGACGTGGATGCCCTTGCCGGCGAGCGCGTTGAGATAGACCGCAAGCGTCGCCACCAGCGTCTTGCCTTCGCCGGTCTTCATCTCGGCGATGTCGCCCTCGTGCAGCACCATGCCGCCGATCAGCTGGACGTCGAAATGGCGCTGGCCGAGCGTGCGCTTGGCGGCCTCGCGCACGGTGGCGAAGGCGGGCACCAGGATGTCATCCAGCGTCTTGCCCTCGGCGAGCTGCTTCTTGAACTCGGCGGTGCGGGCCTTGAGCGCCTCGTCCGAGAGCTTCGACACCTCGGGCTCCAGCGCGTTGATCGCGTTGACGCGGGACTGATATCCCTTCACCCGCCGGTCGTTGGCGGAGCCGAAAAACTTGCGGGCGAGCGCGCCGATCATGCCTAGTTCCTGTGTTCGCGATTTAACCGCGTTGCAGCCAAGAGGTTGTCACCCGCCTGCCTATCAACTCACCGTGACGCCTGATGGCGCCAGAGCCCGGACTGCGGGGGGTCATCCGCCATATGGGTGGGAATTGAGCAAGTCTGGGTTCAACGGCCAAAAACGCAGCAAAATAAACGCCATCGCCATGGACGCGACCGGGCAGAGATATGGCCCGGTCAGGGCCTTGTCAACGGCGGCCGCCTTGCGGCTAATTCATCATTTTGACAGACTTTTCGCGTTGCCAAGCCCCCTTGATTGGGCGAGTGTCCGCCCCGCTCGAGCAGCCCCCGCTTCAACATAATAAGGATTTTCCATGACCACCTCGTTCCCGGTAACGAAAACCGGCCTGCGCTTCGGCCTCGCCACCGCCCTTGCGGGCTGCCTTGCGCTGGCGCTGATCGCGGGTCCYGGCCGGGCTGCCGATGATCCGGTCCTGGCAAAGGTCAATGGCTCGGACATCAAGAAGAGCGACGTCGCCATGGCCGAGGAGGAACTCGGGCCGAGCCTCGCCCAGATGGATCCGGCGACCAAGGACGAGAACGTCCTGTCCTTCCTGATCGACATGAAGATCGTCGCCAAGGCGGCCGAGGACAAGAAGATCGGCGACAGCGAGGAATTCAAGAAGCGCCTGGCGTTCGCACGCAACCGCCTCCTGATGGATGGCCTGCTTGCCAGCGAGGGCAAGGCGGCGACCACCGACGACGCCATGAAGAAGGTCTATGAGGAGGCCTCCAAGCAGATCACCGGCGAGCAGGAAGTCCATGCGCGCCACATCCTGGTCGAGACCGAGGACGAGGCCAAGGCGGTGAAGGCCGAGCTCGACAAGGGCGCCGATTTCGCCGAGCTCGCCAAGAAGAAGTCCAAGGATCYGGGCTCGGCCGATGGCGGCGACCTCGGCTTCTTCACCAAGGAACAGATGGTGCCGGAATTCTCGGCGGTGGCCTTCGCGCTGGAGCCGGGCAAGATCTCCGACCCCGTGAAGTCGCAGTTCGGCTGGCACATCATCAAGGTCGAGGAAAAGCGCAACCGCAAGGCGCCGGACTTCACCCAGGTCAAGGCCCAGATCGAACAATACGTCACCCGCAAGGCCCAGGCCGACTATGTCGCCAAGCTGCGCGCCGAGGCCAAGGTCGAGCGCCTGGACCAGCCGGCGGATGCGGCGAAGGACGCCAAGCCTGCCGACGCGGCCAAGCCTTCCGATGCGAAGCCGTCCGACAGCAAGATGGCGCCGCCGGCGAAGAAGTAAGAATTCGCTGTCACTTCACGGACGCCAATAGTATCTAACGTCGCAATGGCCGGGCTTCGCCCGGCCATCTGCATATCCAGACCCCACCAAGGCGCCCAACGATGTCCTCCTCCGTCTCCCCGCTTGCCCCGAAACATGTTCCCGACATGCCCGCCATCGCGGGCGTCCGTCTTGCGACGGCCGAGGCCGGCATCCGCTACAAGAACCGCACCGATGTGCTGCTGGCGGTGTTGGACAAGGGCACCGCGGTCGCCGGCGTCTTCACCAAGTCGAAATGCCCCTCGGCGCCGGTCGAATGGTGCCGCGCAAAGCTGAAGGGCGGCAAGGCGCAGGCGCTGGTGGTCAATTCCGGCAATGCCAATGCCTTCACCGGCAAGACCGGCCGTGGGTCCACCGCGCTGACCGCGAAGATCGCGGCCAAGGCCGTCGGGTGCGGCGAGAGCGAGATCTTTCTGGCTTCGACGGGAGTGATCGGCGAGCCGCTGGACGCCACCAAGTTCGACGGCGTGCTCGGACGCCTCGCCGAGAGCGCAGAGCCCGCGAGCTGGCTCGACGCGGCCAAGGCGATCATGACCACCGACACCTTCCCCAAGGTCGCGACCGCGACCGTCAAGCTCGGCAAGGCCAAGGTCACCATCAACGGCATGGCCAAGGGCGCCGGCATGATCGCCCCCGATATGGCGACAATGCTGTCCTTCATTTTCACCGACGCGCCGATCGCGCCGGCCGCGCTCCAGGCCCTGCTCAAGAGCGGCGTCGAGGACACGTTCAACGCCGTCACCATCGACGGCGACACCTCGACCTCCGACACGCTGCTGGCCTTCGCGACCGGAGCCGCGGCCGAACATGGCGCCCCGAAGATCAGCCGCGCCAGCGATCCGCGCCTGAAGGCTTTTGCCAAGGCATTTTACGGCGTGCTCGCTGATCTCGCCGAACAGGTGGCGCGCGACGGCGAAGGCGCGCGCAAGCTGGTCGAGATCACCGTGGAAGGCGCCAAGACCAAGGCATCGGCGCGCAAGATCGCGATGTCGATTGCCAATTCGCCGCTGGTCAAGACCGCGATCGCCGGCGAGGACGCCAATTGGGGCCGCGTGGTGATGGCGGTCGGCAAGGCCGGCGAGCCCGCCGACCGCGACAAGCTGTCGATCTCGTTCAACGGCATCCGGGTCGCCAAGAGCGGCGCGCGCGATCCGTCCTATGACGAGGTGCAGGTGTCGGAGGCGATGAAGGCGCCGGAGATCGCGATCAAGGTCTCGCTCGGCCTCGGCAAGGGCCGCGACCGCGTGCTGACCTGCGACCTCACCAAGGAATATGTCGCGATCAACGGGGATTACAGGTCGTAGCGGAAAGCCGATGGCCGATCTCAAGCTGACACTGGTGGTGGCCTGCGCGCTGGTCGACGCCGACAAGCGCGTCCTGATCGCGCAGCGCCCCGCGGGCAAGGCACTGGCCGGCCTCTGGGAATTTCCCGGCGGCAAACTCGAGCCCGGTGAACGGCCGGAGCAGAGCCTGATCCGCGAGCTGCACGAGGAGCTCGGCATCACCGTGGCCGAACCGTGCCTGGCGCCACTGACCTTCGCGAGCTACGGCTACGAGACCTTCCATCTGTTGATGCCGCTCTACATCTGCCGGCGCTGGGAGGGACAGGTGGAGGCGCGCGAAGGCCAGACCCTCGCCTGGGTCCGCGCCAACAAGCTGCGCGACTACCCGATGCCGCCGGCCGACATCCCGCTGATCCCGCATTTGATTGATCTGCTGATGTGACGATGCCCTTGCATCGTCATTCCGGGGCGCGCGAGAGCGCGAACCCGGAATCTCGAGATTCCGGGTTCGATGCTACGCATCGCCCCGGAATGACCAACTAGCTCTCCCCCGCCTTCTTCACCGCCTCCGCAAGGCTGGCCTTGGCCGACCCCGGCTTGAGCGGCTGCTGCTGGCTCGCATGCGGCGCCCAGCCGGAGAGCCAGATGATGTCGAACGTCGCACGGATGCGGCCGTCGGCATCGGAAAACCGTTCGGCGTAGATTTCGGCCATGCGCAACAGCGTCGCGCGCCGGCTCGGTGTGCGGCGCCGCTCGACCAGCACATTGGCCGCGCCCATGCGCCGCAAATCCTGCATCAGCGCGAACGCATTGCCATAGCGCACCACGACGCGGTCGACGTCGGTGACCGGCAGCGCGAATCCCGCCCGCTGCAACAGCGCGCCGATGTCGCGCAAGTCGGCGAACGGCGCGACGCGCGGCGACACGCCGCCCTCGCATTCGGCTTCGGCGGCAGCAAAGGCCTGCCGCAGCTCGGTCAGGCTGTCGCCGCCGACCATTGCGGCGAGCAGCAGCCCGTCCGGCTTCAGCGCGCGCCGCACCTGTGCGAGCACGCCGGGAAGATCGTTGACGAATTGCAGCGCCAGCGCCGAGACGACGAGATCGACAGATTCTGGCGCGAAGGGCAGCTCCTCCGCACCGGTGTCGTCAAGCGCAATCCGCTGAAGTGACGGCAGCCTTGCGCGCAGTGGCGCGAGCCCTTCGCCGGGCGTCCAGAGATCGGCCGCCGCGCCAAACTCCCGCATCACCGCGGCCAGCCGGTCGGACATGTCCTCGGCGGCCCGATCGAGCAGAAAGCTCACGGCACCTTGCGCCCGCGCACGCTGCTGCCGCGCGTGCAACAGAGCACGATCGAACAAGGCGGGCGGGGTTTGCGGGTTTTGAGTCATGCCGCTGGTTACGCCGATCCAAGTCGTTCTGGCAATCCTCCCGCGTGTCCCGGACGCGGTGCAGCTCGACGTGACGCTCCACAGGGCCGGGATCCATGCTTCTGAGGGCGCGGCTCTCCGGGCCCCTGCTCGGCCGCGCAACGCTTTGCATTGCGCGTTGTCCGGGGCACGAGACCGGCGCTCACGGCTTGAGCCTGCTGCGGTAGAGCGCTAGCCTTCCCTCATCGAAGCCGACATCGGCCCTCGCATTCCAATGAGCGCCAGGTTCGTGGCGCGACGGAGCATCGAACGATGATCACCTGTTACCTGCGATACGAGGTCCGCCTGGACAAGCTCGCCGAGTTCGAAGCTTACGGCAGGATGTGGCTGGAGCTGGTGCCGAGATTCGGCGGCGTCCACCATGGATACTTCCTGCCGTCGGAAGGGGCGAGCGACGTCGCGCTGGCGATGTTCAGCTTCCCGAGCTTCGCGGCCTACGAACAGTACCGGAAGGACAGCGCCGAAGATCCGGACGTTCAGAAGGCGATCGCCTTCGCAAGGGAAACCCGCTGCTTCCGCCGTTTTGAGCGATCGTTCTTCCGACCCGTGCTGCCGAAAGAGTCGTAGGCCGGGCACCGATAAGAACAGTCCATCGGCTTGAGCGTGGCGCAGGACGGCGCTAGCCTTGCCCAATGGACGCCGAGGCATCACGCTCCATTTCAAACCATCTGCGCGGCGCGTTGAGCGCCTGCCGCGACGTGTTGGCGCATCTGCCAAGGCTCGCGCTCGACATTGCGCTGCCGACGCTGTGCGTGTCGTGTCGCGAGCCGGTCGAGGGCGAGGGTGTTTGCGCGGCCTGCTGGGCGCGGCTGTCGTTCATCGAGCGGCCCTATTGCCCGCGGCTCGGCATTCCCTTCGTGTACGACCCCGGCCCCGACATGCTGTCGATGGAGGCGATCGCGAGCCCGCCGGCCTACCAGCGGGCGCGCGCGGCGGTGCGCTATGACGACGTCGCGCGCACGCTGGTGCATGCGCTGAAATACCAGGATCGCACCGATCTTGCGCCTGCCATGGGCCGCTGGATGGCGCGCGCGGGCGGCGAGCTGCTCGCCGGGGCCGACATGCTGGTGCCCGTGCCCCTGCATTGGCGCCGGGCCTGGCGGCGCCGCTACAACCAGTCCGGGGCGCTGGCACGAATCATCGAGCGGCAGAGCGGCGTGAGGGTTCGGGGCGAGGTGCTGCGCCGGGTGCGCGCGACCGAGCAGCAGATCGGCCTGTCGCGCGCCCAGCGCGCCACCAATGTGCAGGGCGCATTCCAGGTATCCCCCGACCGTCAGGCCGAGGTCCAGGGCCGCCGGATCGTCCTGATCGACGACGTCCTGACCTCCGGGGCGACGCTGGATGCCTGCGCCCGGGCGTTGCTCCGCGCCAAGGCGGCCCAGGTCGACGTGCTGGTGTTCGCCCGGGTTGTGGAGCCCCGGTGAAGTCCCATATAATTCAATGAATTCATGACATGAGAGCGCCAGACAACATGACCGCTGCTGTCGAGATCTACACCAGGCCGGGCTGCGGCTATTGTTCCGCCGCCCGGTCACTGCTGACCCGCAAGAAAGCGACCTTCACGGAATTCGACATCGCCAAGAACCCGTCCTGGCGCGACGAGATGTACGGCCGCGCCGGCGAGGGATCGACCTTCCCGCAGATCTGGATCGGCGGAACCCATGTCGGCGGCTGCGACGAGCTCTACGCGCTCGACCGCGAAGGCAAGCTCGACGGCATGCTGGGCAACCTGAAGGCCACGTCATGAGCGAGAACCGCACGTTCACTGCCGCCATGGTGCAGATGCGCACCGGCCTGATGCCAGAGCCGAGCCTCGCGCAGGCCACCAAGCTGATCCGGCAGGCTGCGGCCAATGGCGCCGACTACGTGCAGACGCCCGAAGTCAGCAACATGATGCAGCTGAACCGCAAGGCGCTGTTCGAGTATCTCCAGAGCGAAGAAGACGACACCTCGCTGAAGGCCTACCGCGCGCTCGCGGCGGAGCTGAAGATCCACATCCATGTCGGATCGCTGGCGCTGCGCTTCTCGCCGGAGAAGGCGGTCAATCGGTCCTTCCTGATCGGCCCCGAGGGCAACGTGCTCGCGAGCTACGACAAGATCCACATGTTCGACATCGAGCTGCCGGACGGCGAGAGCTACCGCGAATCCGCCAATTACCAGCCGGGCGAGACCGCGGTGATCTCCGACCTGCCCTGGGGCCGTATCGGGCTGACGATCTGCTACGACGTGCGCTTCCCCGCGCTCTACCGCGCGCTCGCGGAGAGCGGCGCGTACTTCATCACGGTGCCCTCTGCCTTCACCCGCAAGACCGGCGAAGCGCATTGGCACGTGCTGCTGCGGGCGCGCGCGATCGAAACCGGCTGTTTCGTGTTTGCCGCCGCGCAGGCGGGCCTGCACGAGAACAAGCGCGAGACCTATGGCCACTCGCTGATCATCGATCCCTGGGGCGAGATTCTCGCCGAGGGCGATGTCGAGCCCGGCATCATCATGGCGAAGATCGACCCGGCCAAGGTCGAGACCGCGCGCCGGGCGATCCCGTCGCTCCAGCACGGCCGCCGCTTCGGTGTCACCGATCCCAAGGCGGGACCGGATCACCTGCACCTCGTGCGGGGATCGGCATGATCCGCTACGCGCTTCACTGCGACCGCAACCACGAATTCGAAAGCTGGTTCCAGAGTTCGTCGGCCTACGACCAGCAGGTGAAGCGCAAGCTCGTGACCTGCCCGATCTGCGGCTCGGCCAAGGTCGAGAAGGCGATCATGGCCCCGCGCATCGTCGGCAAGAAGGGCCGCGGCCCTGCAACGCCGCCGCCGGAACCCGTTGCCGCGACCTCGCCCGAGGCTGCGCCGTCCGGACCGACCTCGCTGCTGATGGCCCAGGAGCGCGAGCTGCGCGCCAAGCTGAAGGAGCTGCGCGATCACATCGTCAAGAACGCCGACAATGTCGGCGAGCGCTTTGCGAACGAAGCCCGCGCGATGCATTACGGCGACAAGGAGCACCGCCCGATCTACGGCGAGGCCTCGCCCGACGAGGCCAAGTCGCTGATCGACGAGGGCATCGAGGTGTCGCCATTGCCGACGCTGCCGGAAGATAGGAACTGACGCGCGAAGCGCGTCATCCCGGGATGGTCCGAAGGACCAGACCTCAGATGCGCAATTGCGCATCGGGGGATCTCGAGATTCTCAGGAGCGCAATTGCGCTCCATAGTTCGCCCTTCGGGCGCCCCGGAATGACGAGAAACTACACTCCCACCAGTACCGCCACACCGATCACGATCAGCGCGATGCCAAAGATCTCGCGCGGCGCGATCGGCTGCTTGAACGAGTAATGCGCCACGCCTTGCGCGAACAGCACCTCGATCAAGGCGAGCGTGCGGACATTGGCGGCGGCCGTCAGCCCCAAGGCGAGAAACCAGAACTGCGAGGCGAAGGCGCCCATGAAGCCCGCCAGCAGCGACGGCTTCCATAACCCCAGTATCGCCCGCAACACGTTTGGCGCGCGCCAGAGCAGATAGATCGTCAGGATCAGTGTCTGCACGAACAGACTGAGCACCAGCGTGACGGACGAGGCCGTCACGAACGACACGCCGGGCACCGTGATGACGGCCCCGCGAAAACCGACCGCCGAGAGCGCGAACGCCGCCGCCGCGACGAGGCCGGTGATGGTCGGCTTGAGTTCGGCAAAGCTCTTTTCGCCGCCGGGACGAAGCGCGGTGATAACGACGCCGACGGTCGCGGTCACAATCGCCAGCACCTTGAGCCAGGTCAGGTGATCGCCAAGGAAGACGAAGCCGAAGATCGCGGTCTGGATCGCTTCCGTCTTGAGGTACGCCGTCGTCACCACGAAGGAACGGTCGTTCATGGCGAGCAGCATCAGGCCGGTGCCGACGATCTGGCTGAGCGCGCCGAGCAGGAGCCATGACCAGAATACGGTCGGCGGCATGCTGAGATGATCGCCGGTGGCGGTCAGCACCACGGCCAAAAACAGCAGCGAGAACGGGAAGCCGAACAGGAAGCGGATATTGGTCGCGCCCCAGGTCCCCAGCGGCTTCGTCAGCGATCGCTGCATCGCATTGCGCGCGACCTGCCCGGACGCGGCGATGATGGTGAAGGGAATCCAGAGGCTGGCGACGGTGAGCATGGGGCGGGGTGGCGGTGGGAGGGCTAAGGATTGCGGCCAACCTGCCGCCAGCGCTCAAGCAGGTCAATCACGCGGATGTCATGGGTGCGATGCTCTCGCAACAAACACGGTGTCGTTGCAGCCTGCCTCGTACAGGCGATTAAGCCGCTACAAGCAGCTCACACCATCCCTTCCGCCACGACCATGTAGTTCACGTCCATGTCGGAGGAGAGGGTCCATTTGTCGGCGAAGGGTGAGTAGACGACGCCGGTCTGCTCGGTGATGACGAGGCGGTTGTCGAGAAGATACTTCGTCAGCTCGTCGGGGGTGACGAACTTGCTCCACTCGTGGGTGCCGCGCGGCAGCCAACGCAGGACGTATTCGGCGCCGACGATGGCGAGCGCAAAGCTCTTCCAGTTTCGGTTAAGGGTGGAGACCACCATCAGGCCGTTCGGCTTCAGCATCGCGGCGCAGCGCTTCAGGAACACGCCGACATCGACGACGTGCTCGACCACCTCCATCGCCAGCACGATGTCGAAGCGCTCGCGCGGGTCGATCTCCTCCACCGTGGTGCAGCGATAGTCGATCGCAAGATGGCTCTTGTCGGCATGCAGCTTCGCCGCGGCGATGTTGCTGACCGAGGGATCGACACCGATGACCTGGGCCCCTAACCGCGACAACGGTTCGCAGAGCAAGCCGGCGCCGCAGCCGATGTCGAGCACGCGCAGGCCGCCAAGGCAGTTGAGGCTGCGCACATTGCGCTCGAACTTGCGACAGGCGGCGTCGCGGATGTAGCCGAGGCGCAGCGGGTTGATCCGGTGCAGCGGCGCCATCTTGCCCTTGGGGTCCCACCACTCCGCCGAGAGTTTTGAGAATTTTGCGATCTCGGCGGCATCGACGGTCGAGCCCGGCTGGGCGCTTGCGGTTGCGGTTGCGGAAGTATTTTGCTGCATGCTCATGGATACGCGCGGTCCTACCGCGTGGTGATCGAACTACGGAAGGCGAGCGGTGAAGCGATGGTCGCGATGGTTTCGCGCCCCTCGCCGACGCCATTGATGGTCACGTCGCCATAGTTGAGAATTCGTCCAAGAATCGTCTGGTTGACGTCGACGCTCTCGACCTTGTCCAGCGCCATCTCGAAGGTGCGGCGCTTGATGAACCCGGTCTTGTGGACGACCCGCAGATTGGTGACGTCGGTCTCGGTGGTGAACCGATGGAACCAGCCCTTCACGGTCCAGTAGAGCGCCGCCAGAGCGACCAGGCCGGAGGCGACGAGACAGAGCAGGACGAGCCCTTCGACGGTGGCCTGCCGCGACAGAACGAACAGGGCCAGAGCCACGATCCAGGCCAGAATGGCCGGCAAATGGAAGATCCAGTGCGCGTTGGTCGAATACAGCACCTTCTCGCCCGGCTGCAGGATCTCGTCGATATAACGCGCCATGATCTCGGTTAACCCACTACCCCCGCACCCTGCCCCCGCAGGAACCCGCTTGCCCCCGGCCCCGCCGCTCTGTATACGCGCGGTCGGAAATCCGCGGCACCGACGCGGGCCACCATACTGATCCTTATGAGGGAATGCACGCGTCGTCATGAGCCGCCTCGTGATGAAATTCGGCGGCACATCCGTCGCCAATATCGAACGTATCCGCAACGTCGCACGCCATGTGAAGCGTGAGGTCGACGCCGGCCACGAGGTGGCCGTGGTCGTCTCGGCGATGTCCGGCAAGACCAACGAGCTGGTGGCCTGGTGCACCGAGGCCTCGCCGATGCACGACGCGCGCGAATACGACGCCGTGGTCGCCTCGGGCGAACAGGTCACTTCGGGCCTGCTCGCCATCGTGCTCCAGGGCATGGGCATCCAGGCCCGCTCCTGGCAGGGCTGGCAGATCCCGATCAAGACCAGCGACGCCCATGCCTCGGCCCGGATCGAGGACATCGACGGCACCGAGATCATCAGCCGCTTCAAGGAGCGGAAGGAGGTCGCCGTCATCGCCGGCTTCCAGGGCATCAACCCCCAGACGGGTCGCATCACCACGCTCGGCCGCGGCGGCTCCGACACCTCGGCGGTCGCGATCGCCGCCGCCGTCAAGGCGGACCGCTGCGACATCTACACCGACGTCGATGGCGTCTACACCACAGACCCGCGAATCGTGCCGAAGGCGCGCCGGCTCGACAAGATCGCGTTCGAGGATATGCTGGAACTGGCGTCCCAGGGCGCAAAAGTGCTCCAGGTCCGTTCGGTGGAACTCGGCATGGTCCACAACATGCCGATCTTCGTCCGCTCGAGCTTCGACAAGCCCGAGGATATCGACCCGCACGCCAACCAGCCGCCCGGCACGCTGATTTGCAGCGAGGAGGAGATCATGGAAAGCCACGTCGTCACCGGCATCGCCTTTTCGAAGGACGAGGCCCAGATCTCGGTGCGCCAGATCGAGGACAAGCCGGGTGTCGCGGCGTCGATCTTCGGCCCGCTGGCGGACGCCAACATCAACGTCGACATGATCGTGCAGGGCGTCTCCGAGGACGGCAAGACCACCGACCTCACCTTCACGGTGCCGGCCGCCGACTACACCCGCGCCAAGGACACGATCACCGCCGCCAAGGCCACGATCGGCTATGCCCGGCTCGACACCGCCACCGACGTCGCCAAGATCTCGGTGATCGGCAGCGGCATGCGCAGCCATGCCGGCGTCGCCGCCCAGGCGTTTTCGGCCCTCGCGGGACGGAATATCAACATCCGGGCCATCACAACCTCCGAGATCAAATTCTCGGTTTTGATCGACACCGCCTATACCGAGCTTGCGGTGCGCACCCTGCACACGCTCTACGGCCTCGATCAGGCTTAGGCTAATTTTCTCTTAGCGGTCGCAGCAAACGCGAAGGTGTACACACCTTCGCGTCTGGCAGGCGTTTTGCTTGGCAAAACAAGCCCCAATTCGCTATACGGCGAACAGGGTGGGCTGCCACATACTGTGCCCCAGTTGCGGCGGTGCTGATTCGGCTCAGGCGATGGCTCTAGCGATCGCCCGGGTCGGCGCCGGATGAGCAAATTCGTTGTTTTTCTGGATTTTTCGGGCGAGCCGCCGGCGTCCCTTTCGGGCCCGGCTGACGAAGGAGATTGAGGGGACATGCGGAGCGCGTCGGGAGGTCCCCGCGTCTTGTTGAGACGGCTCCGCGAAACCATGGCGGAGCAGGTCTCGGCCCAGGAGCGGCTGGACAAGATCGTGGTGCTGATCGCCGCCAACATGGTGGCGGAGGTGTGCTCGGTCTATGTGCTGCGCATCGACAACACGCTCGAGCTCTACGCCACCGAAGGCCTCAACCGCGAGGCGGTGCACCACACCGTGCTGAGCGCCCATGAGGGCCTGGTCGGCCTCGTCGCCAGCGAGGCGACGCCGCTCAATCTGAGCGACGCGCAGAGCCACCCGGCCTTCTCGTTCCGTCCCGAGACCGGCGAAGAGATCTATCACTCCTTCCTCGGCGTGCCGATCCTGCGCGCCGGCAACACGCTCGGCGTGCTGGTGGTGCAGAACCGCGCCAAGCGCACCTATGTCGAGGAGGAGCTCGAGGCGCTGCAGACCACCGCCATGGTGCTGGCGGAGCTGATCGCCTCCGGCGAATTGTCCGCGCTGGCCCAGCCGGGCCAGGAGCCGGCTGCGCGGCATTCGATGCAGAAGGTCGGCGCCATCCTGTCGGAGGGCATCGCGCTCGGCCATGTCGTGCTGCACGAGCCGCGCGTCGTCATCAAGGACTATATCGCCGAGGATCTGCCGAAGGAAATCAAGCGGCTCGACACCGCGCTCGCCAAGCTGCGCTCCGACCTCGACCGCATGCTGGAGCGCGGCGACGTCGCCGAAGGCGGCGAGCATCGCGACGTGCTCGAAGCCTATCGCATGTTCGCCAACGACCAGGGCTGGTCGCACAAGCTGCACGAGGCCGTCGCTACCGGCCTCACGGCGGAAGCCGCCGTCGAGCGCGTGCAGTCCGACACCCGCGCCCGCATGCTGCGCTCGACCGATCCCTATTTGCGCGACCGCCTGCACGATCTCGAAGATCTCGGCTACCGGCTGATGCGGCAGCTGGTCGGCCAGGACCACGCGCCCTCGCGCGAGCAACTGCCCGACAACGCCATCGTCATCGCGCGCGCGATGGGACCGGCGGCGCTGCTCGACTACGACCGCAAGCGCCTGCGCGGCATCGTGCTGGAGGAAGGCACCGCCAATTCCCACGTCTCGATCGTGGCGCGCGCGCTCGGCATTCCCGCGGTCGGCGAGGTGCCGAACGCGCCGGGCATCGCCGATCCCGGCGACGCCATTATCGTCGACGGCACGTCCGGCTCGATCTATGTGCGCCCCTCGCAGGAAATCGAGGCGGCCTTCGCCGAGCGCGTGCGCTTCCGCGCCCGCCGCCAGGCGCAGTATCTGGCGCTGCGCGACCTGCCCTGCGTCACCAAGGACGGCCAGCAGGTCGAGCTCTTGATCAACGCGGGTCTCGCCATCGACCTGCCGCATATCGAGGACACCGGCAGCGCCGGCATCGGCCTGTTTCGCACCGAGCTGCAATTCATGGTCGGCCAGAGCCTGCCGCGCACCAGCGACCAGCTCGCGCTCTACCGTGCGGTGCTGGATGCCGCGGGCACGAAGCCGGTCACCTTCCGCACCCTCGACATCGGCGGCGACAAGGCGCTGCCCTATATGGAGACGGTGATCGAGGAGAATCCGGCGCTCGGCTGGCGCGCGATCCGGCTCGGGCTCGACCGTCCCGGCCTGTTGCGCGGCCAGATCCGCGCGCTGCTGCGCGCCGGCGGCGGCCGCGCGCTGCGCATCATGTTCCCGATGATCTCGGAGGTCGCCGAGTTCGATTCGGCAAAAGCCCTGGTCGAGCGCGAGCTCACTTATCTCCGCCAGCACGGCCACACGCTGCCGGAGCGAATCGACATCGGCACCATGGTCGAGGTGCCGGCGCTGCTCTATCAGCTCGACGAGCTCCTGAAGAAGGTCGACTTCATCTCGGTCGGCTCCAACGACCTGTTCCAGTTCCTGTTCGCGGTCGACCGCGGCAATGCCAAGGTCTCGGAGCGCTTCGACACCATGTCGGCGCCGATCCTGCGCGCGCTGCGCGACATTGCGCGCAAGACCCTGGCGTCGAAGAAATCGCTCTCGCTGTGCGGCGAGATGGCTTCGAAGCCGATCGGCGCGCTGGCCCTGATCGCGATGGGCTATCGCTCGCTGTCGCTGTCGGCGACCGCGCTCGGCCCGGTCAAGGCGATGGTGATCGATCTCGATGCCAGGAAGGCCGAAGCGATGCTCGGCCCGTTGCTGGATGCCCCGGCCGGCAGCGTCTCGATCCGGCAGAAGCTGACGGAATTTGCCGAGGCCGAGGGCCTGGCATTGTAGCGGGCCTGTCGCCCGCGTCCGCCGCCTCGCCGCCTTCCGCCATTTGAGACTTACCCGATGTCGTCACTCCCCGAAGCCAAACTGGACGTCCTGCTCGCGCATCATGCATCGCTCGAAGCCGAATCGCTCGGCCAGCTCGCGTCCGAGCGCTACGTGCAGATCACGCGCGAGCTCGCCGAAATCACGCCGCTGATCGAGGCGGTGAAGACTTACCGGTCTGCGGTTAAAGAACTCGCCGACACCGAAGCGCTGATCGCCGATCCCGCGACGGATGCCGAGATGCGCGGCATGGCCGAAGCCGAGCGCGACGAGCTGACAACCAAGATCGAGGAACTGGTCCAGAATATCCGCGTCGCGCTGCTGCCCAAGGACGCCATGGACGACCGCAACGTGGTGCTGGAAATCCGCGCCGGCACCGGCGGCGACGAGGCCTCGCTGTTCGCCGGCGATCTGTTCCGGATGTACGAGCGCTTCGCGAGCCTGCAAGGCTGGAAGGTCGAGGTGATCTCGGCGAGCGAGGGCACCGTCGGCGGCTACAAGGAAATCATCGCCGAGGTGCAGGGCCGCGGCGCGTTCTCCAAGCTGAAATTCGAATCCGGCGTCCACCGCGTGCAGCGCGTGCCCGACACCGAGACGCAAGGCCGCATCCACACCTCCGCCGCCACCGTCGCCGTGCTGCCCGAGGTCGAGGACGTCGACGTCGACATCAAGACCGACGATCTGCGCATCGAGACCATGCGCGCGCAAGGCGCCGGCGGCCAGCACGTCAACAAGACGGAATCGGCGATCCGTATCACCCACATCCCGACCGGCATCGTCGTGATGATGCAGGACAGCCGCTCGCAGCACAAGAACCGCGCGTCCGCCATGAACATCCTGCGTTCGCGCATCTACGACGCCGAGCGCCAGCGCGTCGATGCCGCGCGCTCGGCCGAACGCAAGGAGAAGGTCGGCTCCGGCGATCGCAGTGAACGCATTCGCACCTATAATTTCCCGCAAGGGCGCGTCACCGACCATCGCATCAATCTGACGCTCTACAAGCTGCCGCAGGTGATCGCGGGCGAAGCGCYCGGCGAGCTGATCGACGCGCTGACCACCGAGCACCAGGCCGCGCAGCTCGCCGCGCAAGGCGCGGCGGCGTGACGCGCACGTGAGCAATCCCTTCACCGGACAATCCATCGAGAGCGCGCGGCGCGCGCTGGCCGCGCAATTGAGAGCGGCGCAGCTCGACGAAGCCGAGCTCGACGCCCGCATCCTGCTCGGCGCGGCACTCGGCCTCGATCTCACCGGCCTGATCGCGCAGGCCACCCGCCTGCTCACCGACGCCGAGGCGCTGCAACTGGCGCGCCATGCCCAGCGGCGGATCGCGGGCGAGCCGGTGGCGCGCATTCTCGGCACGCGGGAATTCTGGGGCCTGCCGTTTCGCTTGTCGGAAGCAACGCTGGTGCCGCGCCCCGACACCGAGACGGTGGTCGAGCTCGCGCTCGAAATTTTGCGCGAACGGCAGGCCTCCCATCCGGTACGCATCGCCGATATCGGCACCGGGTCGGGTGCGATTCTGCTGGCGCTGCTGCACGAGATTCCAACCGCGTTCGGCGTCGGCACCGATCTCAGCCTCTCTGCGCTTCATACCGCGAGAGGCAATGCCAAAGCCCTCGGCCTTGGCGACCGGTCTGCCTTCGTCGCCTGCTCCTATGCAGCGGCGCTTAGCGGGCCGTTCGATCTCATCGTCTCGAATCCGCCCTATATTCCCTCGGGCGAAA
Organism: Bradyrhizobium sp. P5_C11_2; assembly: GCF_054049755.1. Taxonomy (NCBI): domain Bacteria; kingdom Pseudomonadati; phylum Pseudomonadota; class Alphaproteobacteria; order Hyphomicrobiales; family Nitrobacteraceae; genus Bradyrhizobium; species Bradyrhizobium sp. P5_C11_2. Next base: position 1,890 of record NZ_JBFULT010000066.1, on the reverse strand, counting down.
TCCCGAAATTGAGCATCGAGGTGCGCGCGCACGATCCGCATCTGGCGCTCGACGGCGGCAATGACGGATATGATGCCTATCGTGCCCTGATCCCCCAGGCGGCTGAGCTGCTCGCCCCGGGGGGAGCACTCGTCGTCGAGGCGGGACAGGGCCAGGCCCGAAATATTGAAACCTTGATGACGGCGGCTGCGTTGACGGTGGACAGGCCGCCCAGGGCCGACCTGGGGGGTATCCTGCGGGCGGTTCCGGCCCGGAAAATGCCCCCATAAAAGCCGGATTGGGCTGCAAAAAACCTCTTGGAATATCCGGTCGGAACGACTACCTTCTGCCTAGCACATCGGTGTCGGCCCCGTAGACCTACGGGCGAAAGCCGGGCTCTCGAGCGAGAGCTTCACTGATTTAAGGTTCCAAGCCGCAGGTCCTGTGAAGCGCGATAGCCAGTTTGAGCTGCGCTGCTCTCCGACCGCAACGTGAACGAAAGCCTGATATTGCGCGCGAAGACTAACGCAAGAAACCAGGGCTTGTTTTGGCAGGCAAAATGAATGGGTTCGCCGGCGATGAATGCTGGCGGGTGGGGAACGCGTCTTTGTTGAACGCGACGGTCGACGAACATCGGCAGGGATCGATCCGCTCTTGCGCGCGGTGCGCGCGAGAGACGTGAACCGCTGTCATTGGGTCACTCACAGCAATCAGTAATGCGTGCAACCTTTAGGGCTGGAATTAAAGGCAGGACATGAGAAACGGTCAGAACAAGCAGCGGATGCGCAACCGGAATAACAACAACAATAACAACAATCATAACCGGCGCGGCCAGAACCCGATGACCCGGGTCTACGAGTCGAACGGACCCGACATCAAGATCCGTGGTACCGCTTCGCACATCGCCGAGAAATATCTTCAGCTCGCGCGCGACGCCCGCTCCTCCGGCGATCCGGTCGCCGCCGAGAACTACTACCAGCACGCCGAGCACTACTTCCGCTTGATCGCTGCCGCCCAGGAGCAATTCCGCCAGAACCAGCAGCCGCGCGGCGACGAGCCGATGAGCAGCAGCAGCAGCGACGACGGCGAGGACGACGGCGAGAATTTTTCGAATTTCGGCCAGGAGCCGGGCTTCGTTCCGCAGCCGCAGCAGCAGTCCTTCGTGCGCGACGGCGGCCAGCGCGACCATCAGCCGCGCGACAACCAACCCTATCAGCGCGACAACCAGCAGCCGCGCGAGCACCGCGAGCGCGAGCACCGTCCGCAGCCGCAATATCAGCCCCAGCCGCAGCCGCTGCCGCTGAACCAGCCGCAGCCTGTCGTCGCCGACGCCGGCAACGTCGACCGCCTGCCCTCCTTCATCACCGGCCCGCAGCCGCAGGTGAACGGTGCTGAGACCGCCGGTGGCGGCGAGCGCTTTCCGCGGCGGCGCCGCCGGCCGCATGGCGGCCCGCGCCCCGAGCGCGAGGCCGCTCCGGCCGCCTCGAGCGATGATCTCGCCCCCGGCGAGTAAGCCGCGTCTCGAACTTTTCGATGTTCTGAATTGCATCGTCCCGGCTCCGCCGGGACGATTTGCTTTCAGGTGTGCGTCACCGTCGTGGAAGACGGCACCAGTACCGGCTTCAAGGAGGGAATCAGCCGCGCCCGCTCGCGCTTGGCCGGGATCGCGCGATAGACCTGCTTGGTGGCCTCGACGATGTGCACGCCGGCAAAGGGCAGCGACAATGCCGCACCGGCGCGCTCCCACATCTGCGCCGATTTCAGCACCCAGCCACCGGCATAAGGCGGCATGAACAGCGCCTCGCCCCAGGCGGTCGGCGTGAACCAGGTCTGGCGCAGCAGGTCGGTGATCTGCGAGCGCGAATAGGGCCGGCCGTGACCGAATGGCGTGTTGTCCGAGCGGGTCCACAC
>NZ_JBFULT010000065.1:0-20370 GCF_054049755.1 Bradyrhizobium sp. P5_C11_2 | reverse complement strand
CATTGGCCTTGTGCACGATGGTGAGATGCTTGCGCCGCTTCATCGCCAGCCGGCAGGCGGCATGCGCAATGCGCTCGCAGCACAGGCGCGTGATCCGGCGCAGCGAGATCACGACATCAGGCGTGACCAGCATCTCGCCATTGCCCTGCTCCATGTTGCGGTCGGCGTAGAATCCCTCCGTGTTCTCGCGCACCACGACGAGATCGAAGTCGCCGAGCCGGCCGGGCCGCCCTGCATAGGTGCGCGCGGGCCTGACATTGGCGTAGAGGTCGAGGGATTTGCGGAAATGGCGCGACGGATTGATCTCGCCATGCGCCTCGTCCTTGAAGTCGAAGGTCGCGGTCGGCCCCAGGACGAGGCCGTCGGCCGCGCGCACCATATCGAGCAGTTCGGGCCGCACCGTGGTGCCGAACTGTTTCAGGCTCGCATGTCCGACGGCATGCTCCTCCAGCCGCAGATTGAGCTGGAAGCGCTCGGAGGCCGCGCGCAGCACGCCCGATGCCGCGGCCGTGATCTCGGGTCCGATGCCATCCCCGGGCAGAACGACGATATGCATGATGATCCCCTGACATTGCGGCTGCCGGGGCGATCATACGCCAGGGCGCAGCGTCATCGCCTGACCTTGGCGCATACACAGCATGCAAGCGTATGCCTGTGGAAGCCGCCCTGCCCGTAGTACATGCGGGAAAGACCATTTGAGCCCCGCTGTCGGAGAACGCGCAGGCAATGACAATCACGTTACCTGCCGCTGCGCGCGAGCCCGATCATGCCGTTGCCGATGGCCTGCCCGCCGAACGGCGGCGCTGGGCGATCGCCGCGATCTTCACCGCGCTGGCGATGGCTTCGCTCGACACTGCGATCGCCAACATCGCGCTGCCCGCCATTGCCGCCGATCTGCATGTCAGCCCGGAGCAGTCGGTCTGGGTCGTCAATGTCTATCAGATCGCGCTGGTGGCGACGCTGCTGCCGCTCGGCGCGCTTGGCGAGATCGTCGGCCACCAGCGCATCTATCTCGGCGGCCTGGTCCTGTTCACCGTCGCCTCGCTGCTCTGCGCGGTCGCCTGGTCGCTGGACAGCCTGCTCGTCGCGCGAACGCTGCAAGGATTGGGCGCGAGCGGCATCATGAGCGTCAACACCGCGCTGGTGCGCTTCGTCTATCCCGGCCGGATGCAGGGCCGCGGCTTCGGCCACAACGCGCTCGTGGTCGCGACCGCCTTCACCATCGGGCCGTCGATCGCCTCCGCCATCCTGGCCGTCGGCCCATGGCCCTGGTTGTTCGCGGTCAACATTCCCTTCGGCCTCGTCGCAATCGGCATCGGCTTTGCGATGCTGCCGAAGACGCCGCGGGCGGATCACGGTTTTGATTTTCTCGGCGCGATCCTGGCGTCTGCCTGTCTCGGCCTGTTCATCACCGGTATCGGCAGCGCCGCGCACAATCTGTCGCCTGTCGTCGTGGGCATCGAGCTGGTCACCGCGCTGGCGCTCGGCTTCATCCTGACGCGCCGTCACGCCGACCATCCCGCGCCGATGCTGCCGATCGACCTGTTCAGCCGGCCGATGTTCGCGCTGTCGGCGGCGACCGCGGTCTGCTCCTTTGTCGTGCAAGGCCTCGCCTTCGTCGCGCTGCCGTTCTATTTCGAGGATGTGCTCGGCCGCTCCCAGGTCGAGACCGGCTTCTTCATGACGCCGTGGCCGCTGGTGGTCGGGATCATGGCGCCGATCGCGGGCCGCCTGTCCGACCGCCACGCGGTCGGCCTTTTGGGCGGCATCGGGCTCGTGCTGCTCGGCATAGGCATGGCGCTGCTGGCCCTGCTTCCGAACAATCCCGGCATTCCCGACATCATCTGGCGGATGGCGATCTGCGGCATGGGTTTTGGCTTTTTCCAGGCGCCGAACATGAAGGCGGTGATGGGAAGTGCGCCGCCGCACCGCAGCGGCAGCGCCTCGGGCATCGTCGCGACCGCACGCCTGACGGGGCAGACTACGGGCGCGGCGCTTGCTGCGGCCTGCTTCTCACTCGCGGGTCACAACGGCGCCACCGTGGCGCTGTCGCTCGGCGCGGGCTTTGCCGCGGTCGGCAGCCTGATGAGCTTTTTGCGGCTGGCGGTGAAGTAGGCCCGTCCGATCAAGCCAGGTGCCGGGCGGCTGCCGCATCGGCAGTCACCGCCGGGATCACCGTTTGATCGTCCAGACCGGCCAAACGCGCATCGATGGCATCGATGACCTTGCGCGAGAACGGTCCGAGATGCGCGTAGGCCGCGATCATCTGCACCGCGATCCGCGCCGATGACGTATCGCGCTTGGCGCAGTTCATGAACGTTTGCCAGAGCGGTCCGCGCGCCTCGGGAAGGGCGGTGACCACCCGGTGCACGGTCTCCATTGCCCCGATCCTGGCGCGGATGTCGCCCTCGACCAATTCGTGGCGTTGCCTGGACCGGTCGAGCAGCGTCATCAAGCGATCGACGCGGTTCGCATAGGCCGCCGGGCTGTAGACGCGCTCCAGCACCGTCCTGTAGTCCGTCAAAATGTCGCGCAACGGGCGCACCGGATCGAAGTTGATTCCGCCCATGCACTGGTCGCCGCTGCTCGGTGCCAGATCGTGGTCCGGATGCAGCCGGCCTTCCTTGGCGAGGCGGCGCGTCAGCTGCGTGTTCGGCAAGGCATAGAGCAGGCCGACCATGGCGACCGGAATGGCGGCTTCCTCGATGAAGTCGACCATGGCATCCGCCATCGACAGCTTCTCGTTGTCGAAGCCCACGATGAAGCCAGCGGTGACGAGCATGCCGGCGGCGTAGATCTTGTGGATGCTCTCGGCGATGTTGCGCCGCGTGTTCTGCTTCTTCCGCATCGCGACCAGCGTCGCCGGATCCGGACTTTCGATGCCGACGAAGATGGCGAAGAAATTGGCCGCCCCCATCAGGTCCAGGAGCTCGGGATCGTCGGCCAGATTGACCGATGCCTCGGTCGACAATTCGAAGGGATAGCCGTGGGCGCGCTGCCATTCGGCCAGCTGGGGAAGAAACAGCCTGAGCGACTTCTTGTTGCCGATGAAATTATCGTCGACGAAGTCGAGATGGCCGCGGTAGCCCATGGCGTAGAGCCTGTCGAGCTCGACCAGCATCTGCGCGTTGGTCTTGGTCCGCGGCACGCGTCCGTAGAGCTCGATGATGTCGCAGAACTCGCAGGTGAACGGACAGCCGCGCGAATACTGCACACCGAGATAGAGATAGTCCTCGAACTTCAGCAGGTCGAAACGCGGCACCGGCGTCGTGGTGACATCGGCCTGGAATTTCGGCGCGCTGAAGGTGCCGGAGCGTGCGCCGCTGTCCCAGGCCGCGATGAATTCGTCGATGACGCTTTCGGCCTCGCCGAGCACCCGGAAGTCGGCGCTTTCGTAGACGTGCGGGCTGGACGTCGGATCGGGACCGCCGACCACCACCGGCTTGCCCGCCGCGCGGCACAGTTCGATCAGGCGCAGCGTGTCGGCCTGCTGCGGCATCATTCCGCCGGTGAAGACCACGTCGGCCCAGGCGAGATCCTCGTCCCCGAGCGGCGCCGTATTGCAGTCGATCAGCCGTACCGTCCAGCTCTTGGGCAGCATCGCGGCAACGGTGATCAGCCCAAGGGGGGCAGCGGGGCGCTTCACGCCCATCAGTTCGCAGGATTCGCCAAAGCTCCAGAAGGACTCCGCAGTGAAAAGCGGATAGAGCATCAGCACGTTACAGGGGCTCGGCACGTTCATGGAACTCCTTTGGCTTCGCCGCAGTGTAGCAGAGCATCTTCGTCTTGCACCCCAGCAAAAGGGACAAACTGTCGCCGCAACGCAGCAGTGATCGAGGCCTGGAACCGGCGTTTACAGCCGGATCGTCGTCCCGAGCCGTGAATTGGCGTTCAGGGAGGGGTAAGCGGCCGCTTGGGCAGGAATCGGCGCCTGACGGCCGGACGACGGGCGCGACCCAGCGCCGTCAGCCGCGCTCGCTCGCAAGCAGCTTGCGGCTGCTCGCCAGGACATCGCTGCACCACGCGAAGAATGCACCCAGGAATTCACGGCCCGGCGCATCGGTGCGTGCGTGCTGCCTCAATGTCTCGAATCCCGTCTCCATCCGCGAGGCATTGCGCGCCAGCAGCGCGCGGATGTCGCTGCGGACCTGCGGATCGTCTTCCTGCTCGAGCATATGCACGTCGAGCTGGGTGACGTGGATGAACGAATATTGCGCATGCAGGACGGCCGTCATCGGACGCGGCCGGTCGACCACGATCGGACTGGGATAGAGCTCGTCTTGCGGATTGCTGATGATCCGGATCGCATTCTCGTTGGCGACGCCAAACGCCCTCAGCTTGTGATGGGCCATTTCATGAACGATCGCCTGCGCGGTCGCGAGCGGGCAATTGACCGTGAGGCCGATGACGCCAAAGCGCGCGTCGACCGAGTGGCTGGCCGAGCCGAGACGGCCGGGTCCGTCGGTCGGCTGTTCGGTGTCGTGATAGCACTGGATGGTGTGCACGATGTCCGGCCACTGTCTTGCAGCGAGCGGCCAGCGGCGGACGTAGCCAAGCGCCTGCTCCATTGCCGCGACGGCTTGCGCATCGGGGACGAACCGCGGCCCGGGCAGCAATGGATCCTCGGTGCGCAAGGCAACCCTGCCCTCCGCAATGGTCGGCGCACCGTTCGTCGAAGGCCGCCGGGGAGGCAGCGGCCGCCAGGGCGTCGGCTCGGTTTCGATCAATCCGAGGGCGACGGCGGTGTCGTACCCATCGGCCTGCGGCCGGGCCGTGCGTTCCCAGTCAATCGACGTCGCATCCATGGCGATCTCCTTCGAACGGGTCAGTGTCGGCAATCATTCGTCGGCGAGAGGGCCGCGGAGACCCGCCCGACCCGCCCGGGCAGCAAGGCACGCCCCATCGTCGCGGCAAGCGTGTCGATGTCCTTGAACCGGCGCAGCGAGCGGTCGGTGCCGATCACGATCACCGTTCGCGCGACCGCACGGACGACGGCCAGCGCCTCGCGACCGCTGGCCGCAAGCCGTTCCGGATCGATGAAAGCAAGGTCGACGCCATCAGGCGCGAGACGCAACAGGGCAGCAAGCGCCTCGATGCTGGTCCCTCCGAGCACCGGCAATGACGAATCCAGACGTCGGCGCGCGGCCTCCGCTGCCGCGGCATCTTCCTCGGTGCCGTAGAGTCTCATCCTTGGCCTGGTCTGCGCGATCAGCTCCAGCAGCAAGCCATCGCCGCATCCGACGTGCACGGCCGATCCCGCGCGGCGGAGCGTGCCGGTCTGCTCCCAGACGACGGTGCTGAAGCGCGAGCGCATCGCGAACGGACTTTCGAACCCCGCCGCTTCAAATCCCGTGCCGATCTCCGCGAGGATGGCGGCGCCATCCGCGGGCTTGACCGTTGCGGCCTCCGGTTTCGCCGGGCGCGCGGCGCCGCGACCAGGCTCTCGATGCGGCGGTCCGCTCTCGTGAGACAGCCACGTGCAGCGAAATGCGCCCGTCGTGATTTCGGCAACACCGTTGACCAGCGAAGCGTTGACCGCCCAATCCGCCATCGCTTCGAGCCAGCCCATCTCCTCGGCGAATCCCAAGGCGCGGCCGACGTCGATGTATTGGCGCGAATGATCGTGAGTGGCGGAGCAATCAGCGGAACAAGGCGCGTGCCTCACCGGCCCAAGCCCCAGAACCGCGAGCGCGGCATGGGCATGCATGGCCGCCATGCCGTCGCGCGCGAGCATGCTGGCCAACGGATCGCTGCCGCCGCGCTGGAGATGGTCCGCCCAGGATTTTGCGCAGCACGGCGGATAGCCAAACCGCATTGCCGCCTGCTCCAGGCCATCCGCCGCCGGCTCCGCGATCGAGGCATCGAGCGGCGGCTTGCCGATCAGGAACGCGTAGTCGAGCAGCCGCTTCGGTTCGTCGACCGACGCCTCGGCGGGCCAGTCGGCGGCATATCCGAGCGCGGCCTTGATCGGCTTCGCTTCGAGGCCGCTCGCGCGTGCTCTCTCCGTCAAGGCATCGACGCCATCATAGCCGGTCCATACCAGCGTGGCCGGAATCCGCTCGCGGCGCACCATCTCCAGTTCGATCGCGATCGCCGCATGCCTGAGACGTTCCAGGCGCGGCTGCCAGAGCGCGCGCGCCTGCGGGCCGCTGAAGCTGATGCGCTGCGCGGCCGCCTTGGCGAGCACCGGCTCCCGCGGCGCAGCCGCCAGCGGAGGACGGGGCCAAGTCAACCAACATGTCAGCCACGCCGACGTCATGATGGTCCCGCCTGCTGGATCAGCGAATGCAGGGTGGGATTGTCGCCGATCGACCAGGCGGCGATCATCTTCGCTTCGAGATCGGGCCGGCTCTCCGACCGGCTGATCACGACGTCCCCCTTGGCCTGAAGCTCGGTCTCGATGTCCTCGAACAGGCCGAACCAGACCGGACAATCGACCGAGCGCATCCGCCAGTCGCCTCCGATCGCCGTGCCCGGACAATTGCCCTTGCAGGCCAGGAAGAAGCGACACCCCTCGCATCCGCCATTGGCCTGCGGCGTGCGGTAAAGCGAGAGCTGGCGCTCGAATGCCTCGCGGCCGGCGCGCATATGGGTCACGCCATCCTTGTTGGTGCGGCCGCAATTGCCGAGCCGGCCGTCGCTCTCGACCCCCACCACGGCGCGGGTGGCATAGGGATCGCAGGCATGGAACACGCACGAGGTCTCGGCGTCGTTCCCCGTCAGCATCGCGGCCATCTCGGCGAAGATGTCGAAGCGAACCGACGCCAATTCCTGTTCGAGCCGGCGCAGCCGCCGCAGGGCCGCGAGGTTCTCCTGCGCGCTGAGCGGCAATCCTTCGCCGCCCTCGGTCTCGTCCTGCTCCAGGAGATGCAGGCGCAGCCTGCGCACACCGAGCCCGCCCAGAAACCGGATCCACTCGCAGAGGACGCCCAGCCGCTCCGGCGCCGCGTTCATCCGGTTCAACGTCACGATCACGTTCGGCGGCATGCCCTCCCGGCACAGCGTCTCGATCGCCGCCTCGATCCGCGCAGTCGCGCGCCGCGTCGCCGGCAGGCTGCCGGCCCAGCGGGCGTCGTTGAGCGGTCCCGGCCCGTCGATCGAGATGCCGATGCGAACCCGGTATTTCCTGAACAGCTCGATGTCGCGCTCCTCGATCAGCGTGCCGTTGGTCTGCATGCCGACCCCACCATGGCGGTCGAATCCCAATTGCATCAACCGCTCGAGATCCGGCCGGCGCGTCAGCATGATCTCGCCGCCGAACAGGCTGAACGGCTCCGCCAGCCGGTCCAGCGTGGCGATGATCGCATCGAGATCGTAGCGCGTCGGCACGTTGCCGGCGGTGCGGATACCCTCCTGATAGCAGTAGCGGCATTTGATGTTGCACTTGTCGCCGAGCGGGCGGACTTCGATGGTCATGGCTGCACCCGTTCCAGGCCAACCGGTTCGCCGTGGAAGTCGGTCAAGGCCGCGTGCAGCGGGCCTGCCGCCTCCTGAACGATCGGCTGCTCGCGCGGCAGGACGTAGCCGAGGGGAAACTCGGCACGGGCATCGGCGTCGAAGATCTCACGGCCGGCCTCGGTGACGAGCGACAGCATCCTGCCGTCGATCTCGATCGCAAACCGCCGCATCAGGAGCGCATCCGTTGCGGCCTCGACCGACGCGGCATCGAAACGATCGGCCAGCTGCGCGACGATGTTCGGCCGCGTGCAGGGATTGCGCAGCGGGTTGAGCACGGCGATCTCGACCGGTGTCGGGCAATAGAACGGCTGGCGCGCGCAGGCCCGCGTGTCGCTGATGAGATGAGCGCTTCCCGCGGCCGTCATCGTCAGCTGCGGTGCAAAGGGCTGGTCGAACCAGCGGGAGCGCCAGGTCGCGCTGGCGGTCTTCAGCGCCGTCAAATCCTGTTCGCGCGCGGCTTCGGGCGCCTCGCCTTCGAAGAAATAAGCGAGATCGGCGAGATCCTCGTCCGGGACGTCGTAGATCGCAGCATAGGCCGGCATCGGCGTGACGTTGCGAAAGCCGATCTCGGAAGCGCGTTCGAAATTGGGGCTGAACCGGTCGAGACGAATGCGGCCGCAGCCGACCGGCGGCTGAAGATGTTCGAGCAGCGGAACCATTCCGGCGACGGCGTCGTAAGCGTCGCGCGGCTCGCCGGGGAATCCATACAGGATCGACCAGACAAGTCCGACGCCGAGCTCACGGCAATTGCGCAGCAGACGCAGGTTGAGCAAGGCGCTCACGCCCTTGCGCATGAGATGCAACACCGGATCCGACAGGCTCTCGATGCCGGGCTGCAACCAGACCGTCCCCGCATGGGCCAGGGTTTCCAGCTGCGCCTCGTCCATGTTGGCCTTGATCTCGTAAAAAAAGCGAAAGGCGTGCGACGGACGTTCGGCGAGCTTTCCGAGCACGCCGTCGATGTGGGACATGCCGAGGATGTTGTCGGTCGCGGCGAACCGTCCGATTCCGAACGCCGCATGCAGCGTCTCGATCTCCTCCAGCACGCGCGGCGCCGACTTGGCCCGGAACGCCATGCCCGCGCCGTTCAGGCCACAGAAGGTGCAGTGATGTTTCTGCCCCCACCAGCAGCCGCGCGACGACTCGAACGGTATCGAGGGGCGGACGCGCGCAGCTTCGGACAACCCGGGCAATTGCGCGAAATAGTCGGCGTAGTCGGGGATGGGCAGCGCATCCATCCTGGTCGGACCGGCCGCCGCACCGACGCAAGGCCGCTCGCGGGACAAGCACCCCGGCAAATCGACCGGCCGCTCGCCGCGCAGGATCGCCTCGACGGACGGACCCAACACGGTGTCGGCTTCGCCATTGAAGACATAGTCGATCTGCGAAAAATTCTTCAGCAGCACCGCGCCCATCGGCCCGTGGCAATTGGCGCCGCCGAAGCAGATCACGACGGACGGGTCGCGCTCCTTGACCGCGGCCGCGATCGCCAGCGAGGCGACGGTCTGCTCGAACATCGAGGTGAAGCCGATGATCCTGGGGTTGCGTTCGAGCAAGCGGTCGGCTGCTTCCGCGACAAAGGACGGGATCACGGTGCGCCGAATCTCGTAGAGCTGCGCCAGCCCCTTGCGCTCGATGGCGGTGCCGAGCTCGCTTATGTGCTGCTGCACCTGCGGCCGGTCGGGCCGTGTTCCCAGGCAATTGCCAAACAGCCAGTCGCCCGCCAGCAGGTGGCTCGGCAGCTTCTCCGCAAGCTGCTCGTTCAGATCGAGCCCGATGCGGTCTGCGAAGACCAGATTCAGATAGAGCGACTCGGCGCTGATGCCCTTCTCCCGCAGCAGCGCCTGCAACAGGCCAAGCGCCGCCGACGGACGCACCACGGACATCACCGGCGCCGAGCAGAACAGGACATCGACGCTCATTGGGCGGCCACGACGGTTGCAGGCGCGGGCGGTCCGTCCAGCAGGATCTCGCAGGTCTCGATCTGGGGCCGCCGCGCCTCGGCGGCTTCCCGCACCCGCGCCAGCAGCTCCGGTGAGCGGAAGATGCGATCACAGGCGGTGCAGATCCCATCGAAATCCTCCGCGCGCATGGGCGCGGGATCGTCGGCCGTGACGGCGGCCAGGATAGCGACCGGTCCCTCGAGCCTGATCCATCGGTAGAGCGGGTCGTCGGCGGCAGCCCGCATGGCGGCTTCGATGCCCTCCTCCGCGATATGGCCGACCTTCAGGGATTCGTAGTGCGGAAGCACGCCGCAGCAGGGCCGGATGCCACCCTCGTGATCGACCGTGACGGTGTGGAGAACGGACTCGCAGGGTCCGCGATAGGCCGAGGCGTGCCGAACGCGCCCCGCCTGCGTGTCCTCATCCGTGTCCGCGCCGCGGCCGGTCGAGTTGGCGACGGTCTCATAGATGTTGATCCCCGGCTCGTCCTGGAGCCCCAGATCGGCGCGCAGGCTGGCGGCGGTAATCCGCGAACTGCTTTCGACCACCACGGCGATCCGGAGCAGCAGGCCGCACTCCCGCGCGGCGGCAACCGCATTGGCAATGAAGCTCAGCGGCACGAACGCGGCATGGGGATCGTCATAGGACAAGGTCATTTCGGTGAGGCCGGCGGCCCGCAATTGGCGAACGGCCGCCGTCGCGCGCGCGGGCGACTTGGCCCAGAACGCACTCGTCGTGATGCCGGCGCGCAGGCCCAGCGACGCGGCCAACGCCACGGCGTCAGCCACGATGTCCGCATGCAGCATCGGATCGCCGCCGACGAAATGGACGATCTCCATCGACGGGATCTGCGCGGCCTGGCCAATACAGCGATGAACGTCAGCGGCGGAGAGATGGCCGCCGTGAAACATGTCGGATGAGAAGCAGCAGTGCGAACATTTGAGCGGGCATTTCAAGGTGACGTTCAAAACCAGACTGGTAGGCGTCACCCTGGCCGCGCGGAAATCGGATAAATATTGTGCGCCGAGCGCCATGGCCGACCACCTCATATCCCGGCTGTCCGGCGTACCGGTCAGCCGGCCATCATGATCTGCCGACGAGATATCTGCGATGTCGGATCAGAGGATGTCGATATGGATCGTGCCGGCCTGGACGCCGCCGCTGCGCGAGGCCAGCTTGGTCCGCAGCATCGCCGCGGTCTGGTCGTCGAGCTGAACGCCGACGCTGCTCAAATAGGAAACCGGATCCTTGCTCACTTCGCTCGCAAGGCCGAGCAGGTCTGCGTGGGAAGTAAGTCCAGCAGGCGACTTCGCTTTGAGGTCATTACCTGACGCAAGAACTTTTTCGAGATCAATCGTAACGATGCGACCCATGGCGCTTTCTCCCTTAGGATGGACTAATGGTCCATCTAGCGCAAAGGTTGTACAATACCCTGGATTAGTCAAATCATTTCTCTACAACCAAACGCTGTGGCCATGCACCGCCGTTCACAACGCCGCAACACCGCGCACCCGGCATTGTTCCCCGCGCGCGCCGTCTCTTTGGCGGATCTTTGGCGGACACCCCTCGGACTGTTGATTTGAACGTTTCCAGTTTGCCGGACAGATTGCGCGCCTGAGTCTAATCGGTGGATTGGGCCAATCAGGGGACTTGCGATGGCAAATCTAACAATCAACGGAAAAACCTTCACACTGGATGTGGAGCCGGATACGCCGCTGCTCTGGGCGATCCGCGAGAATGCCGGCCTGACCGGCACCAAATATGGCTGCGGCATCGCGCAATGCGGCGCCTGCACCGTTCACATGGACGGTGTCGCCATGCGCTCCTGCGGGATCTCGGTCGCTGAGGCCGAGGGCAAGAAGATCACCACGATCGAGGGACTGGCGTCCGGCAATTCGCTGCACAAGGTGCAGGAAGCCTGGATCGCCCAGGACGTTCCGCAATGCGGCTACTGCCAGAGCGGCATGATCATGGCGGTGGCGGCGCTTCTGAACGAGAAGCCGAAGCCGACCGACGCCGACATCGACGAGGCCATTACCAATATCTGCCGCTGCGGCACCTTCCAGCAGGTGCGTGAGGCGATCCACACGATCGCAAGCGCGTAAGGAACCGCCACATGAACAAGCATGTTTCGCCCCGAATGAATCGCCGTGCCTTCGTCATAGGCAGCACCGCACTCGGCGCCGGCCTCGTGATCGGCCTCGATATCCCCTTCGGCGGCCCCGCCGTGGTCCGCGCGGCCGACGGCTCGCCCGAGATCGGCGCCTGGGTCGTGGTCAGGCCCGACGACACCGTGGTGATCCGCATCGCCCGCTCCGAGATGGGCCAGGGCTCGCTCACCGGCCTCGCCCAGCTCGTCGCCGAGGAACTCGAATGCGACTGGACCAAGGTCACGACCGAATATCCGACACCCGGCCAGAGCGTCGCCCGCAAGCGCGTCTGGGGCGATTTCTCGACCGGCGGGAGCCGCGGCATCCGCTCCTCGCAGGACTATGTCCGCAAGGGCGGCGCCACCGCGCGCGTGATGCTGATCCAGGCCGCCGCCGACCAATGGAAGGTGCCGGCGTCCGAATGCACCGTCGCCAACAGCGTCATCACCCACACGCCATCGGGAAAAACCACGACGTATGGCAAGGTCGCCGAGGCCGCGGCCAAGCTGACGCCGCCGGCCGACGTCACGCTGAAGGACCCGAAGGACTGGAAGCTGATCGGCAAGGGCGTGAAGCGGCTCGACACCGCCGACAAGACCACCGGCAGCATGATCTACGGYATCGACGTCAAGCTGCCCGGCATGCTCAACGCCGCGATCAAGGACTGCCCGGTGTTCGGCGGCAAGCTGAAGAGCTTTGACGAGGCCAAGATCGCCGGCATGAAGGGCGTCAAGAAGGTCGTCAAGGTCGGCGATAGCGCGGTTGCGGTTGTTGCCGACACCTGGTGGCACGCCAAGACCGCGCTGGAAGCGTTGCCAATCGTCTGGGACGAGGGCGACAACGCCAAGGTTTCGAGCGAGTCGATTGCAAAATGGCTGGCTGAGGGCCTCGACAACGCGCAACCGGCCTATGTCGGCAACAAGAACGGCGACGCCAAAGCGGCGATCGCCGGCGCCGCCAAGAAGATCGAGGCCGTCTACAGCTATCCCTACCAGAACCACGCCACGATGGAGCCGATGAACGCCACCGCGCTCTACACCGCGGACAAATGCGAGGTCTGGTGCGGCACACAGAATGGCGAGGCGGCCTTCGCAGCGGTGCTGGAGGCCTCGGGTCTGCCGGCGGAGAAGTGCGACGTGCACAAGGTGATGCCCGGCGGCGGCTTCGGCCGGCGCGGCCAGACCGACTATGTCCGCCAGGCGGTCGCGATCGCCAAGCAGATGCCGGGCACACCGATCAAGCTGGTGTGGTCGCGCGAGGAGGACATGGCGCACGGCAGGTATCACCCGATCACACAGTGCAAGATGACCGGCGCGTTCGATGCCAACAACAATCTGGTCGCGCTGCACTACCGTCTGTCCGGGCAGTCCATCCTGTTCTCGCTCCGCCCCGAAGCGCTGCAGAACGGCATGGATCCGGCCGCGTTCCAGGGCGTCGCCCAATCCGGCGAAGCCGCGTTCGGCTACTCGGTGCCGAACCTCCTGATCGAGCATGCGATGCGCAACCCGCACGTTCCGCCCGGCTTCTGGCGCGGCGTCAACGTCAATCACAACGCGATCTACATGGAATGCTTCATGGACGAGCTGGCCCAGGCCGCAGGCCAGGACCCGCTCGAATTCCGCCGCAAGCTGATGGGCAACCACCCCAAGCATCTGGCGGTGCTCAATGCCGTGGCCGAGAAGATCGGCTGGAGCACGCCGGCGCCGCAGGGCGTCTATCGCGGCATCGCGCAGGTGATGGGCTATGGCAGCTATGTTGCTGGTGCTGCCGAGATCTCGGTGACCGACGGCAGCAAGATCAAGGTGCATCGCATCGTCGCCTCGACCGATCCCGGATACGTCGTCAATCCGGCGCAGGTGGAGCGGCAGATCGCCGGCTCCTTCGTCTATGGCCTCTCCGCGCTGTTCTACGGCGGCTGCACCGTCAAGGACGGCCGCATCGAGCAAACCAACTTCGACACCTACAATTCGATGCGCATCAACGAGATGCCGAAGGTGGAATCGGTGATGGTGCCAAGCGGCGGATTCTGGGGCGGTGTCGGCGAGCCGACCATCGGCGTCGCGGCGCCGGCGGTGCTGAACGCCTATTTTGCGGCCACCGGCAAGCGCATCCGCTCGGTGCCGCTGCGCGACCAGAACATCACCTTCGCGTAAGATAAGGCCGCGGCGGTTACAACGGCCGCCGCGGCATTTTCCGGATGGGACCCATGAATGCGCCGGTGACACGGCGGAATGCCGTCCTTGGCATCACCGCCGCGGCCACATCGCTCGCCGTACCTTCGATCCTGCGCGCGCAATCGGCGGGCCGTGTCGTCGTGATCGGCGGCGGCTTCGGCGGCGCGGCCTGTGCTCGCGCACTCAAACGCGCCAGCGCGACATTGCAGATCACACTGATCGAGCCGAACAAGGTCTTCACCTCCTGCCCCTTCAGCAACGAGGTGATCGCGGGCCTGCGCGAGATCGAAGCGCAGCAGTTCGGCTATGACAAGCTCGCCTCCGAAGGCGTCGCCATCGTCAGCCGGGCGGCGACCAGGATCGATGCGCAGACGCGAAGCGTGACGGTCGATGACGGCACCACGCTTGCCTACGACCGCCTCGTGCTCTCGCCCGGCATCGACTTCCATTTCGAAGCGCTGCCCGGCTACGACGACGCCGCGTCGGAGAAAATGCCGCACGCCTGGAAGGCCGGCGCGCAGACAATATTGCTGCGCAAGCAGCTAGAGGCGATGGCGGATGGCGGCCTCGTCGCGATCGCGATCCCCGCCAATCCCTCACGCTGCCCGCCGGCACCTTACGAGCGCGCCAGCCTGATCGCGCACTATCTGAAGACGAAGAAGCCACGCTCGAAGGTGTTGATCCTCGATGCCAAGGACAATTTCTCCCAGCAGCGGCTGTTCGAGAAGGCATGGAAGGAGCTCTACGGCGACATGATCGAGCGCGTGGCGCTGTCGCAAGGCGGCCGCGTCACTTCGGTCGACCCCTCGACCGGGACCATCGTTACCGAATTCGGCAACTACACCCCCGACGTCGCCAATGTCATCCCGCCGCAGCGTGCCGGACACATCGCCGGGATCGCGGGCGCTGCGGATGCGACCGGCTGGTGCCCGATCGATCCCGTGATTTTCGAATCGAAGCTCGTGCAAAACATTCACGTCATCGGCGACGCCTGCCTCGGCGGCGGCATTCCCAAGTCCGCATCAGCCGCCGGCGCGCAAGGCACGGCCTGCGCCGCTGCGATCGTCAGTCTGCTTGCCGGCCGTGCGCCGGACATGCCGCGGCTGAGCGGTGTGTGCTACACCACCGTCGCGCCCGGTTACGGCTTTTCGCTTGCCGGCAATTACCAGCCCAAGGGCGACATCTTCGCGGAGGTCGAGGGCGGCGCGACCAGCCCGGTCGATGCACCGCGCGAGCTGCGTGCGCGCGAGGCGGCCGAGGCGGAGCGCTGGTTTCAAACCATCACGGCGGACAGCTTTGGCTAGAGCATCCCTCCATGTCGCAGCGCTGATCGCCGCCGTTGTCTTGGCCAGCGGAGCAAGAGCCGACGAGCTCGTGCCCTACAGAATCATCGGTGACACCATCCCGGAGCCGCTCACGGGTGCGCCAGGCGACCCCGCGCGCGGCCGCGCGCTGGTGGTGGCGCGCACCACGACCTGCATCCTCTGCCATTCCGGGCCGTTCCCGGAGGCGCGGTTCCAGGGTGACCTCGCGCCCGATCTCACCGGCACCGGGAACTGGTGGTCGGCGGGCCAGTTGCGGCTGCGGCTGGTCGATGCATCGCGCTACAACCCGCAGACCATCATGCCGTCCTATTATCGCAATGACGGGCTGGTCCGTGTCGGACGTAATTTCGCCGGCAAGCCGATATTGTCGGCTGCAGAGATCGAGGACATCGTGGCCTATCTTGCAACGCTCCGGGACTAGGACTGTTCATGCGAACCACACGACGACAATTCCTGAGCCTTGCCGGAGGCGTTACCGCCGCCGGGACGATCCCGATCGTCACGCTGCGGCCGCTTGAGGCGACGCCTGCGATGCTCAACACCGCGATCCGTAACGTCATCGGCGAAGCTCCGGTGCGCACCGGCCGGGTCAAGCTCGACATCCCGCCGCTGGTCGAGAACGGCAACACGGTGCCGATGACGGTGAGCGTCGCGAGCCCGATGACGGCGAACGACTACGTCAAGAGCATCCACGTCTTCAACGAGAAGAACCCGCAGCCGAACATCGGCAATTTCCATCTCGGCCCCTCCTCCGGCCGCGCCCAGGTCTCGACCCGGATCCGGCTCGCCGACACCCAGAAAGTGGTCGCAATCGCGCGGCTGTCCGACGATACGTTCTGGCAGGCCGCCGCCGAAATCGTCGTGACACTGGCGGCCTGCACCGAGGAGATGAACTGATGGCCGCGCTGATCAACGTTCCGGCAAAGGCCAAGCGCGGCGAAATCATCGAGATCCGCACGCTGACCTCGCACATCATGGAAACCGGCTTTCGCCACACCGCTGCCGGCGAACTCGTGCCGCGCGACATCATCACGAGTTTTACGTGCCGCTACAACGGCACGGAGATCTTCCGTGCCGACCTCTTCCCGGCGATCGCGGCCAATCCATACCTGTCGTTCTTCACCGTTGCGAAGGAGAGCGGCAGGTTCGAGTTCGAATGGATCGGCGACAACGGCTACGCGTCCACGGCGTCGGCATCGATCACGGTCGAATGAAGTTTTGGCGCGCGATAGCGGCGGCGACATTGTTGGCCGCGGCCCCTGCCCTGCTCGCCGGCGAAATTCCGTCCGATGCGCGCCGTTCCGGCTATGCCTTCATGGGACCCGACACGCGCGCGATGCAGGATGACGACACCTCCAATCCGGGCATGTTGTTCGTGCTCGATGGCGAGGCGTTGTGGGCGAAGAAGACCGGCAGCGCCGACAAGGCCTGCGCCGACTGCCACGGCGAGGCGCGGAGCAGCATGAAGGGCGTCGCGGCGCGCTATCCCGCCTTCGACAAGTCGCTCAGCCGCCCCGTCACGCTCGACCAGCGCATCAACATCTGCCGCGCCAACCATCAGCAGGCAACGCCGCTGCCCTATGAGAGCCGCGACCTGCTGGCGCTGTCCGCCTTCGTCGCCCACCAGTCACGTGGCGTTCCGATCACAGCCGGCGATGATCCGCAACTAGAACCCTTCGTTGAGCAAGGCCGCAACCTGTTCACGCAGCGCGAGGGCCAGCTCAACCTTGCCTGCACCAATTGCCACGACGACAACTTTGACAAGCGCCTCGCCGGCGCGCCGATCACGCAGGGACAGCCGACCGGCTACCCGCTCTATCGCCTGGAATGGCAGACGCTGGGATCGCTGGAGCGGCGGCTGCGCAGCTGCATGACCGGCGTCCGCGCCCAGGCCTATGATTACGGCGCACCTGAGCTGGTCGCGCTCGAGCTCTACCTGATGTCGCGGGCGCGCGGCCTGCCGATGGAGACGCCGGCGGTGCGACCTTGATCCGCCAGAATAGGACTAGGCAGGCGTGGCACGGCCGCTAGTATCCCTCCCAAAGAAAACGAGTCATCGGGAGGGATACAGTGGCTGACCATCAGATTTCGCGCCGCAGACTATTGGCCGGCACCGCGGCGGCCGGCGCGCTTGGCCTCACTGGATTTCCGGCGCGCGCGGAGGTGAACTGGAAGAAATACGCCGGGACCAAGCTGGAGGTGATCCTCGCCAAGGGCCCGCGCGGCGACAACCTGCAAAAATACGTCAAGGAGTTTACCGAGCTCACCGGCATCCAGGTGGAGTCGGAGCAGATTCCCGAGCAGCAGCAGCGCCAGAAGGTCGTGATCGAGCTCACCTCGGGCCGGCCGAGCTTCGACGTCGTCCACCTCAGCTATCACGTGCAGAAACGGCAATTCGAGAAAGGCGGCTGGCTCGCCGACCTCACGCCCTACATGAAGGACCCGACGCTGACCGCGCCCGATCTCGTGGAGAGCGATTTCTCGGCCGCCGGCCTGCAATACTGCAAGAACGACAAGGGCCAGATGCTGTCGCTGCCCTGGTCGGTCGACTATTTCATCCTCTACTACAACAAGGAGCTGTTCCAGAAGAAGGGCGTCGCCGTCCCCAAGACGCTGGACGAGATGGTCGCGGCGGCCGAGAAGCTCACCGATGCCAAGGAAGGCACCTACGGCTTCGTCGGACGCGGCCTGCGCAACGCCAACATGACGTTGTGGACCAACTTCTTCCTCAACTATGGCGGCGAATTCCTCGATGCGAGGGGCAACATCCTGACCGACGGTCCGGAGGCCATTGCGGCAACCAAGCTCTATCAGACATTGCTGACGAAAGTCGCTCCGCCCGGCGTCGCCGGCTTCAACTGGATGGAGTCGATGGCCTCGTTCACGCAAGGACGTTCGGCGATGTGGATCGACGGCGTCGGCTGGGCGCCCCCGCTGGAGGATCCGGCAGCCTCACGCGTGGTCGGCAAGGTCGGCTACACCGTCGTGCCGGCCGGCCCGAAGGGACAATATTCAGCGACCTATGGTGATGGCATCGGCATCGCCGCGGCGAGCAAGAACAAGGAAGCCGCCTATCTGCTTTGCCAATGGGTGGTCTCGAAGCAGCAGGGCGCCCGGCTGCTGCAAGCCGGCGGCGGCGTACCGTTCCGCAACTCGATCCTGAACGATGCCGAGGTCCAGAACGGCGTGAAGATGCCCAAGGAATGGCTGCAATCGGTGATCGATTCCGCCAGGATCAGCAAGCTGGGCCTGCCGGTGATCATTCCGGTCGCCGAATTCCGCGATCTTGTCGGTGCCGCGGTCACCTCGACCCTTGCAGGCGCCGACCCGGCCGCAGAGCTGAAGAAGGCCCACGAGCAATTCCGGCCGATCCTGGAGCGCAGCGAAAAGGCGTGAGTGCGTTGACACAATCAACTCCGGCCGCGGCTTCCACCGGGACCGCGTCGGAGAAGCCATTGCGGCGACCGTCTTACTGGCCGTTCGTGGTGCCGGCGCTGGTCGTCGTGCTCGCCATCATCATCTTCCCGTGGGTCTTCACCATCTGGATGAGCCTGAACGAGTGGAAGGTCGGCTCGGCGACCACCTTCGTCGGGCTCTCCAACTATCTGCGGCTGACGAGCGATCCCCGATTCCTCGAGGCGGTGGGCCACACCATGGTCTACACCGTGCTGTCGGTGCTGCTGCCACTGCTGCTCGGCACGCTCGCAGCCGTGGTGTTTCACCAGAAATTCGCCGGCCGCGGCTTCCTGCGCGGCGTCTTCATCATGCCGATGATGGCGACGCCGGTCGCGATCGCGCTGGTCTGGACCATGATGTTCCATCCGCAGCTCGGCGTGCTGAATTACCTGTTGTCGCTGGTCGGGATACCTCCGCAGCTCTGGGTCTTTCACCCCGCAACCGTCATTCCCTCGCTGGTGCTGGTGGAGACCTGGCAGTGGACGCCCCTGGTCATGCTGATCGTGCTCGGCGGGCTCGCGGCGATCCCGGCCGAGCCTTATGAGAGCGCCCAGATCGACGGCGCCAGTTTCTGGCAGGTGTTCCGCTTCATCACGCTGCCGCTGATCATGCCGTTCCTGTTCATCGCCGGCATGATCCGCATGATCGACGCGGTGAAAAGCTTCGACATCATCTTCGCGATCACTCAGGGCGGACCGGGCTCGGCGTCGGAGACGATCAACATCTATCTCTACAGCGTCGCCTTCACCTATTACGACCTCGGCTACGGCTCGGCGATCGCGGTGGTGTTCTTCCTGCTGATCGTCCTGCTTGCGGCGGTGATGCTGTACGCCCGCCAGCGCATGGTGTGGACCGAGATCGCGAGCGGCGCATGACACCCCGTCAAATCCTCGGCAAGATCGGCCTGTGGCTTTCGGTGTTCGTCATCGTGTCGCCGGCCATCCTGTTCTTCCTCTGGATGTTGTCGCTGTCGCTCAAATTCGAGGTCGACAATGCCGCCTACCCGCCGGTGTTCATCCCGGAGCGTTTCGCCTGGAAGAACTATACCGACGTGCTCGCCTCCAACCGCTTCCTGACCTATTTCGTCAACAGCCTGATCGTGACCGGCAGCGCGACCTTGCTTGCGCTCGTCGTCGGCGTTCCCGCCGGCTATGGCATCGCGCGGATGGCCGCGCACAAATCCGCGATCGTGATCCTGATCGCCCGCATCACGCCGGGATTGTCCTATCTGATCCCGCTGTTTCTCATGTTCCAGTGGCTCGGGCTGCTCGGCACGCTGGTTCCGCAGATCATCATCCATCTGGTGGTGACGGTGCCGATCGTGATCTGGATCATGATCGGCTATTTCGAGACGACGCCGATGGAATTGGAAGAAGCAGCCCTGATCGACGGCGCCACGCGTTGGCAGGTCTTCCGCCACGTCGCGCTGCCGATCGCCAAGCCGGGCATCGCGGTTGCCTTCATCCTGGCCGTGATCTTTTCCTGGAACAATTTCGTCTTCGGCATCGTGCTGGCGGGCCGCGAGACGCGCACCTTGCCTGTGGCGGTCTACAACATGATCTCGTTCGACCAGTTGAGCTGGGGGCCGCTCGCGGCGGCAGCCCTGATCGTGACCTTCCCGGTGCTGCTGCTGACGGTGTTGGCCCAGCGGCAGATCGTCGCCGGGCTGACGGCGGGGGCGGTCAAGGGCGGATAGCTAGCGCGAGGTCGCAACGACGCGGCCGGATCCGTGGCGCATGGCCGCCGCGAGTGATTTTTGCGTGTGCACGATGTGCTCCTCAAGCAGCTTAATGGCCGTATTGGCGTCTCCGGCACGGCACGCATCGAGGATGGCCCAATGCTCGCGGTTCGGCTGCTGCTTGCC
>NZ_JBFULT010000064.1:0-20471 GCF_054049755.1 Bradyrhizobium sp. P5_C11_2 | reverse complement strand
AGCCGGACGAGTTGATGGTGATCACCGCGGTGTACGATCACGAGGCGCGGAAGAAATCATATTCGCTGCTGGCRGATGCGTTCGGGTTGGCGAAGGTGGCGGCTTAGATCGTCGTCCCGGCCTAGTGCGCAATTGCGCACGGGGGCCGGGACCCATACCGCGGAATCTCTCGGTGAAACTCGGTATCTGCGACCTTCCGCAACAACGCGCCGCGGTGGTTATGGGCCCCGGCCTTCGCCGGGGCGACGACTAATCCTGCGTCTCGCTGAACGTCGCGCGGAACGGATGCCCGGGATACACGCCGACGATGCGGAATTCGCGCGAGAAGAATTTCAGCTCATCGATTGCGAACGCCAGCCCCTTGTCCTCGGGATGGCCGTCGACATCGGCGTAAAATTGCGTGGCGAAGAAATTGCCGTCGACCATGTAGCTCTCGAGCTTGGTCATGTTGACGCCGTTGGTGGCAAAGCCGCCGAGCGCCTTGTAGAGCGCGGCCGGCAAATTGCGCACCCGGAATACGAAGGTGGTGACCAGGGAGCCGGAGCCCTGGGCCGCCCATTTCGGCTCGCGCGCCAGCACCACGAAGCGCGTGGTGTTGTGAGCCTCGTCCTCGATGTCCTCGGCCAGAATGTCGAGGCCGTAGATGTTGGCGGCAAGACGCGAGGCGATCGCGGCGACACTCTTGTCCTTGCGCTCGGAGATGTCGCGGGCGCTGCCGGCGGTGTCGGCATGCACGATCGGCTTGATGCCGAGCTTGCGGATGATGCGCCGGCACTGGCCGAGCGCATGCACGTGGCTCTCGACGCTCTTGATGTCTTCGAGCTTGGTCCCCTTCACCGCCATCAGCTGGTGACGGACCGGCAGAAACCATTCGCCGATGATGAACAGGCCGGAGGCCGGCAGCAGATGATGGATGTCGGCGACGCGGCCCGCGACCGAGTTTTCGATCGGGATCATGCCGAGATCGGCCTCGCCCGACGAGATCGCCGACAGCGCGTCTTCAAAAGTAGCGCAGGGCATCGGCTCGGCGTCGGGATAGGCCTCGACGATGGCGATGTGGGAATTGGCTCCGGGTTCGCCCTGGAATGCGATCTTCATCTTGCTCATGTCTTGAAGTGCTCCTGGTCGGCCTTGTAACAGCGGCTCAGGATTTGGAAAGGATGCTGCGGGCGGTCTCTAGGTCGGCCGGGGTGTCGACCCCGCGGGGGACGGTGTCGACGATGGTAAAGTCGATCCGCATCCCGGCCTCCAGCGCACGCAACTGTTCGAGCTTCTCCTGCAATTCCAGCGGGGACGGCGGCAGCGACACGAACCGCTCCAGCGCGGCGCGGCGATAGGCGTAGAGGCCGATATGGTGGTAGCGCGGTCCGTCGCCGGTCGGCGCCGTGGCGCGGGTGAAATAAAGTGCGCGCATGCGCTTGCCCCCGAGCGAGGTTCCCACCGCCTTCACGACGCTTGGCGCGAGATCCTCCTCCTCGGTATGGATCTGCGAGGCTAGCGTTGAGATATCCACGGCCGGGTCCGCGAGCGGGGGCAGCACGTCGCGAATGTTGCCGGTCGTGATCGTCGGGAAATCGCCCTGGAGATTGACCACGATCTCGGCCTTGCCGTCCGGATCGAGCTTCTGCATGGCTTCGTGGATGCGATCGGACCCGGAAGGGTGCTCGGGGCGGGTCATCACCGCCTCGCCGCCATGGGCCGATACGACGGAGGCGATCTCGGCCGTATCGGTTGCGACCGCGACCCGGCCGATGCCGGCGGCCTCGGCGCGGCGCATCACATGCACGATCATCGGCAGGCCGGCGATATCGGCGAGCGGCTTGCCGGGCAGGCGGGTGGCGGCCATGCGGGCCGGGATCAGCACCAGGATGCGGGGATCGGTCATCGGTTCAAGGGCCTGGAAATGGAGCGTTTTCCGCGTCGAGAAATGGGGTGGGGATGGGCCGAAAGCCGGGTCGCTTATACGGGTTGCCAGACCCCGGGCAAACCGATATCTCAATGGCAAAACTCGGGGAAACAATAAGGAACGTTTGATTCTCCCGAGGCTCGTCCTGGCGGCCGCTCGGTCGCTGTTTCCTTCTTGCGGTGTGGGGCCTGGCCGGAAATGGACTCTTTCGAACTCAATAAGATTCTCGGTGCCGTGCTCGGCACCTGCCTCATTCTGCTGGTGACGAACTTCACCGCTCAGGCGCTGTTCTCGCCCAAGATGCCGGAAAAGCCGGGCTTCGAGATCGCCGTGAAGGAGGATGCCGGCCACGGCAAGGAAGGTGGCGCCGCCGCTGCGCCCTCCGAGCCGATCGAAAAGCTGCTCCAGACCGCCTCCATCGAGAAGGGCGCGGCCGCCGCCAAGAAGTGCGGCGCCTGCCACACCTTCGAAAAGGGCGGCCCGAASCGCGTCGGTCCGAACCTCTATGGCGTCGTCGGCGAGAAGAGGGGTGAGGGCCGTGGTGGCTTCAACTTCTCGGCGGCCATGAAGGGCAAGGGCGGCACCTGGACGTTCGACGACCTCAACAAGTTCATCGCCAATCCGAAGGGCTTCATTCCCGGCACCGCGATGGGCTTCGCCGGTATTCCCAAGGATTCCGAGCGCGCCGACGTCATTGCCTATCTGAATTCGCTGTCAGAGCATCCCCAGCCGCTGCCGACCGCGTCCAAGTAAGACGTTCGGCCTGCTCATCTACCCTAGCGGCCAGGCTGAAAAGCCTGGCCGTTTGCGTATCCGGGCCTCGCGGCGTTGTTATCGGGGCGTTTGGCCGCAGCGATCGGCCCAGCCGGGCTTCCAACATGAGGAAAAAGCAACATATTCGGTCGAAACCTCGCCTATATTGAGCACTTAAAGGGGTAACCTCCTTCAGACAGGAATGTTGATTTGGCCATTACCCGACGCGACCTCTTGCTCACCGGCACTGCTGCCGCCGCACTTCCCGCCCTCGGTTCCGCGGCGGGCTTTCCCGTCATCGGCGTGGCCACGGCGCAATCCGCGAGTGAACCGCCGTGGCGGCACGCGCTGTCGCTGTTCGGGAACGTCAAATACCCCGCCAGCTTCAAGCGGTTCGATTACGTCAATCCGGAAGCCCCCAAGGGCGGGGTCGCGCGCCAGATTGCCGTCGGCACGTTCGACAATTTCAACATCGTCGTCGCTGGTGTGAAGGGCGCGATCGCGGGGGCCGTCGCGTTCATCTATGAATCCCTGCTGACGCCCTCGCTGGACGAAGTCTCGACCGAGTATGGCGCGCTCGCGGAGGCCGTGAGCCATCCCGCCGATTTCTCCTTCGTGACCTATCGCCTGCGCGCCGAAGCCAAATGGCATGACGGCAAGCCGGTCACCGCCGATGACGTCATCTTCTCGCTCGACGCCTTCAAGAAGCACCACCCGATGTACTCGGCCTATTACAGCCACGTGGTCCGGGCCGAGAAGGTCGGCGACCGCGAGGTCAAGTTCGTGTTCGACGCGCCGGGCAATCGCGAGCTGCCGCAGATCGTGGGACAGCTCACCATCCTGCCCAAACACTGGTGGGAGGGCACCGACGCGCAAGGTCGCAAGCGCGACGTCTCCGCCACCACGCTCGAGGTGCCGCTGGGCTCGGGCCCCTACCGGATCAAGGAGTTCGTCGCCGGCCGCACCATCAGTCTCGAGCGCGTGAAGGACTATTGGGGGCGCGACTTCGCCGCCAATGTCGGCCGCAACAATTTCGACGAGCTGCGCTACGAATATTTCCGGGACGCGACCGTTGCGATCGAGGCGTTCAAGGCCGACCAGGTCGWCTGGCGCACCGAGAACAGCGCCAAGAGCTGGGCGACCGCCTACGATTTCCCGGCCGTGGCCGAGAAGCGCGTGATCCTGGAGGAGTTCGCCAACCGCAGCTCGGGCGTCATGCAGGCCTTCGTGCCGAACCTGCGCCGCGCCAAGTTCAAGGATCCCCGCGTCCGCCGCGCGCTGAACTACGCGTTCGACTTCGAGGAAATGAACAAGCAGATCTTTTTTGGCCAGTACAAGCGCATCAGCAGCTATTTCGACGGCATCGACGAATTGATGGCGACCGGCCTGCCGCAGGGCAAGGAGCTGGAAATCCTCGAAACCGTGCGCGCGGATGTGCCGCCCGAGGTCTTCACGACGGCTTACACCAACCCGGTCGGCGGCAGCCCGGAAGCGGTGCGCGACAATTTGCGCGAAGCGCTGCGCCTGCTGAAGGAGGCCGGCTACGAGGTGCGCGACCGCAAGCTGATCGACGTCAAGACCGGGACCCAGCTCGCCTTCGAACTCCTGAGCGCGGATCCGAGCTTCGAGCGGATCGTGCTGTTCTACAAGCCGTCGCTCGAGCGCCTCGGTATTGCGGTCAGCGTGCGGACGGTCGATCCGACGCRATACGAGAACCGGCTTCGCGACTGGGATTTCGACATCGTCACCAACTCGTGGGGCGAGTCGCAGTCTCCGGGCAACGAACAGCGCGAGTTCTGGTCGTCCAAGACGGCCGACATCGCCGGTTCGCGCAATGTTGCCGGCATCAAGAATCCTGCGATCGACAAGCTGATCGAGCGGGTGATCTACGCCACCGACCGCGACGATCTCGTTGCCGCCACCAAGGCGCTGGACCGGGTGCTGCTCTGGAATCACTACGTCGTGCCGCAGTGGACCTACTCGAAGGTGCGCACCGCGCGCTGGGACCGCTTCGGCCGGCCGTCGGAGTTGCCCAAATACGGCCAGTCGGGCTTCCCGTTCATCTGGTGGTATGACGCGGACAAGGCGGCGCGGATCGCAAAGAAATCGTGAAGGACATTTTTCGCATGGCGCAGCCCTCACGCCGGCACGTGCTGGCCTTAGGTGTCGGTGGCGCGCTCGGCGCCGCCTGGCTCCGCGGCGTGCAGGCCTCGGAGATGGCGGCCGAGGCCCATGGCATTTCGGCGTTCGGCGATCTCAAATATCCCGCCGATTTCCATCACTTCGACTACGTGAATGTCGATGCCCCGAAGGGCGGCTCGTTCTCGCTCATTCCGTCGGTGCGCGCCTACAACCAGTCCTACCAGACCTTCAACTCGCTCAATGCCTTCATCATGAAAGGCGATGGCGCGCAGGGCATGGACATGACGTTTGCGCCGCTGATGGTGCGCGCGAACGACGAGCCGGACGCGATGTACGGGCTTGCCGCCAAGTCCGTGCAGATATCGCCGGACAGGCTGGTGTATCGCTTCACGATGCGGCCTGAGGCGAAATTTCATGACGGCACGAAGCTCACCGCCCAGGACGCGGCGTTTTCGCTGACGGCGCTGAAGGCCAAGGGACATCCGCTGATCGTCGTGCAGATGCGCGACATGGTCAGCGCGGAAGCTGTCGATGATGCGACGCTCGTTGTCACCTTTGCCAAGGGGCGGGCGCGCGACGTGCCGCTCTATGTCGCGAGCCTTCCGATCTTTTCGAAGGCCTACTACGCGTCTCGTCCGTTCGACGAAACCTCTCTGGATATCCCGCTGGGCTCCGGTCCGTACAAGGTCGGAAAGTTCGAGGTCAATCGCTACGTCGAATACGAACGCGTGAAGGACTGGTGGGCTGCCGACCTGCCGGCCTGCCGCGGCAGCTACAATTTCGACGTCGTTCGCTACGAATTCTATCGCGATCGCGATGTCGCCTTCGAGGGCTTCACCGGCAAGAACTATCTCTACCGGGAGGAGTTCACCTCCCGCATATGGGCGACCCGCTACGACTTTCCTGCGGTGAAGGACGGGCGCGTCAAGATGGAGGTGGTCCCCGACGATACACCATCGGGCGCGCAAGGCTGGTTCATCAACACGCGGCGCGACAAGTTTAGGGATCCGCGCGTGCGTGAGGCCCTGATCAATGCCTTCGACTTCGAATGGACCAACAAGACCATCATGTACGGCGCCTATGCCCGTACGGTGTCGCCGTTCCAGAACTCGGACCTCATGGCGAGCAACGGGCCTCCGTCGCCGGAAGAGCTGAAGCTGCTGGAGCCGTTTCGCGGTCAGGTGCCTGACGAAGTATTCGCCGCACCGTTTACGCCTCCGGTGTCGGACGGTTCCGGGCAGGATCGCAGCCTGTTGCGCAAGGCGCAGCAATTGTTGACCGAGGCCGGCGTGCCCATCAAGGATGGCAAGCGAGTGCTGCCGAACGGTGAGGTGTTCAGGATCGAGTTCCTGCTGGACGAGCCTTCGTTCCAGCCGCACCACGCGCCCTACATCAAGAACCTGGCCACGCTCGGCATCGAAGCGAGCGTGCGTCTCGTCGATGCCGTGCAGTACAAGGCGCGTCAGGAAGATTTCGACTTCGACATGACGATCCAGCGTTTCAGCATGTCGGCGACGCCGGGCGACGCGATGCGTTCGTTCTTCTCGTCGCAGGTCGCGGCAACCAAGGGCTCCTACAATCTCGCGGGCGTCGCCAGCCCGGCTATCGACGCCATGATCGAGAAGATCATGGCGGCCGACAACCGTGAGGATCTGACGGTCGCCTGCCGCGCCTTCGATCGGCTGTTCCGTGCCGGCCGCTATTGGGTGCCGCAATGGTACAACAAGACGCACCGGCTCGCTTATTGGGACCAGTTCGCTCATCCGCAGAAGCTGCCACGTTATGCCAACGGCGTCGGCGCTCCCGAAATCTGGTGGCATGATAGCGCCAAGGCGGCCAAGCTCGAGCAGGCGAAATAGCCATGAGCGCCTATATCGCCCGCCGCATCCTGCTGATGATCCCGACCCTGCTCGGGATCCTCTTCGTGTCCTTCGTCGTCGTGCAATTCGCACCCGGCGGTCCGGTCGAGCGCGTGATCGCGCAGCTCTCGGGCGCCGATACCGGCGGCAGCTCGCGCATCTCGGGCGGTGGCGACTTCGCGCAGCGCGCGCCGGGACAGCTTGGCGCCGGCGGCGACGCCATCAACTCGAAATATCGTGGTGCGCAGGGGCTCGACCCCGACTTCATCAAGAAGTTGGAGGTACAGTTCGGCTTCGACAAGCCGGCGCCGGAACGCTTCGCGCTGATGGTGTGGAATTTCGCGCGCTTCGATTTCGGCAAGAGCTATTTCCGCGACGTCAGCGTGATCCAGTTGATCAGGGAGAAGCTGCCGGTCTCGATCTCGCTCGGCATCTGGCTGACGCTCCTGACCTATCTGATCTCGATTCCGCTCGGCATCCGCAAGGCGGTCAAGGACGGCACGCGTTTCGACACCTGGACATCGAGCATACTCGTGCTCGGCTATGCCATACCCGGCTTCCTGTTCGCGATCCTCCTGATCATCCTGTTTGCCGGAGGCTCGTTCTTCAACTGGTTCCCGCTACGTGGGCTGACGTCGGACGGCTGGTCGCAATTTCCCTGGTACTGGAAGATCATCGATTACTTCTGGCATTTGACGCTGCCGCTGATCGCCATGGGGCTCGGCGCCTTCACCACCATGACGTTCCTGACCAAGAACTCGTTTCTGGACGAGATTCGCAAGCAATACGTGATGACCGCGCGCGCGAAGGGCTGCAGCGAAAATCGCGTGCTCTATGGCCACGTCTTCCGCAACGCGATGCTGATCGTCATCGCGGGCTTTCCAAGCACCTTCATCCACGCCTTCTTCTCGGGCTCGCTTCTGATCGAGACCATCTTCTCGCTGGATGGGCTGGGGTTGCTCAGTTTCGAGAGCGTGCTCAACCGCGACTACCCCGTGGTGTTCGGCACGCTCTTCATCTTTTCGCTCGTCGGCCTCGTGATCAACCTGATCTCCGACTTGACCTACATGTGGATCGATCCGCGGATCGATTTCGWGGCGCGGGAGGTCTGATGACGCTGACCGCCCCCACCCCGATCGAAACCACCATGAAGTCGCCGCCCGGCGACGCCGTGCCGGTCGCGCGCAAGCCGTTCGTGCCATCGCCGCTGAACAGGCGCCGCTGGCAGAATTTCAAGGCGAACCGGCGCGGCTACTGGTCGTTCTGGATCTTCATGATCCTGTTCGTGGTGTCGCTGTTCGCCGAGCTGATCGCCAACGATCGGCCGTTCCTGATCAAGTATGACGGCCATCTCTACTGGCCGGCCTTCGTCACCTATTCCGAGACGACCTTCGGCGGCGACTTCGAAACCGCGGCCGACTATCGCGATCCCTATTTGCAGAAGCTGATCAAGGAGAAGGGCGGCAGCATCGTCTGGCCGCTGATCCGCTACTCCTACGACACCCACAATCTCGATCTGCCGACGCCGGCGCCGTCGCCGCCAACCTGGATGTTGACGGAGGCGCAGTGCAAGCCCGTGGTCGAGAAGAAGGGCCTCAAGAGCTGCCGCGACCTCGAATACAACTGGCTCGGTACCGACGATCAGGGCCGCGACGTGGTGGCGCGGCTGATCTACGGCTTCCGCATCTCGGTGCTGTTCGGCCTCTGCTTGACCATTATCTCCTCGATCATCGGCATCGCGGCGGGCGCGGTGCAGGGCTATTTCGGCGGCTGGATCGACCTGTTCTTCCAACGTTTCATCGAGATCTGGACCGCGATCCCTTCGCTCTATCTGCTGCTGATCCTGTCGTCGGTGCTCGTGCCGGGATTCTTCGTGCTTCTTGGCATCCTGCTGTTGTTTTCCTGGGTGTCGCTGGTCGGACTCGTGCGCGCGGAATTTTTGCGCGGGCGCAATTTCGAGTACATCCAGGCGGCGCGGGCGCTCGGCGTGTCGAACGCGGTGATCATGTTCAAGCATTTGCTGCCGAACGCGATGGTCGCGACGATGACGTTCCTGCCGTTCATCGTCTCCTCGTCGGTCATGACGCTCACGGCCCTCGACTTCCTCGGCTTCGGGTTGCCGCCCGGCTCGCCGTCGCTCGGCGAGTTGCTGTCGCAGGGCAAGTCCAACGTGCAGGCGCCCTGGCTCGGCTTCTCCGGTTTCTTCTCGGTCGCGATCATGCTGTCGCTTCTGATCTTCATCGGCGAAGCGGTGCGCGACGCCTTCGATCCGCGCAAAACCTTCAGGTAGCAGATGGACGCGATCAACCAGCCCCTGCTCAGCGTGCGCGACCTCTCGGTGGCCTTCCACCAGGGCGGCGCCACGACGCTTGCGGTCGACAAGGTCTCGTTCCAGATCAAGCGCGGCGAGTGCGTGGCGCTGGTCGGTGAATCCGGGTCCGGGAAGTCGGTCAGCGCGCTCTCGATCCTGAAGCTGCTGCCCTATCCGAACGCCTCGCATCCCTCGGGGAGCATCCGTTTCAAGGGGCGCGAGCTGATCGACCAGTCCGAACAGCAGATGCGCGGGATTCGCGGCAGCGACATCTCCATCATCTTCCAGGAGCCGATGACCTCGCTCAATCCGCTGCACACGATCGAGGCGCAGATCGGCGAGATCATCCA
This sequence comes from Bradyrhizobium sp. P5_C11_2, assembly GCF_054049755.1. Lineage (NCBI taxonomy): Bacteria > Pseudomonadati > Pseudomonadota > Alphaproteobacteria > Hyphomicrobiales > Nitrobacteraceae > Bradyrhizobium > Bradyrhizobium sp. P5_C11_2. Next base: position 11,150 of record NZ_JBFULT010000064.1, on the reverse strand, counting down.
GCTGCACAATCCGACCAGCAATGCAGAGGTGCGCAAGCGGACGCTGGAATTGCTGACGCAGGTCGGTATTCCCGAGCCCGAGACGCGACTGAACAGCTACCCGCACCAGCTGTCCGGCGGCCAGCGCCAGCGCGTGATGATCGCGATGGCGCTCGCCAACGAGCCGGATCTGTTGATCGCGGACGAGCCTACCACCGCGCTCGACGTCACCGTGCAGGCGCAGATCCTGACGCTGCTCGCCGAAATCCGCGCCCGGCTCGGCATGAGCCTGCTCTTCATCACCCACGACCTCGGCATCGTGCGCCGCATCGCCGATACCGTCTGTGTCATGAAGGGCGGCGAGATCGTCGAGCAGGGGCCGGTCGAGCAGGTCTTCACCAGCCCGAAGCATCCCTATACGCGCGACCTGCTCGCCGCGGAGCCGAAGCCCGATCCGGCGCCGCCGCAGCCGGATGCGCCATTGGTGATGTCGGCCAATGATCTGAAAGTGTGGTTTCCGATCAGGCGCGGGCTGATGCGCAAGACGGTCGGCCACATCAAGGCMGTCGACGGTGTCAGCGTCGCCGTGCGCAAGGGCGAGACGCTCGGCGTCGTCGGCGAATCCGGTTCCGGCAAGACCACGCTGGGGCTGGCGCTGCTGCGGCTGATCTCGTCGAACGGGCGCATCGTGTTCCTGGGGAAGGACATCCAGGGCCTGCGCTTCAAGGAGATGCGTCCGTTCCGGCGCGACATGCAGATCGTGTTCCAGGATCCGTTCGGCTCGCTGAGCCCGCGCATGTCGGTCGCCGACATCATCGCGGAGGGCCTCTCCGTGCATCAGCCAAAACTGTCGCGCGAGGAGCGTGAGGCGCGCGTCGTCAAGGCGATCGAGGATGTCGGGCTGAAGCCGGACACCCGTTATCGCTATCCGCACGAGTTCTCGGGCGGCCAGCGCCAGCGCATCAGCATCGCGCGCGCGGTGGTGCTGGAGCCGGATTTCGTCGTGCTGGACGAGCCGACCAGCGCGCTCGACATGCTGATCCAGGCACAGATGGTCGATCTCCTGCGCGAGCTCCAGCGCAAGCGCGAGCTCACCTACATGTTTATCTCGCACGATCTGCGCGTCGTCGCCTCGCTCGCCAGCCATCTCATCGTGATGCGCGGCGGCAAGGTGGTCGAGGAAGGCCAGGCGGCCGAGCTCTTCAAGAACCCGAAGACCGACTACACGCGCGCGCTGTTCGCGGCGGCGTTCCGGCTGGAGACGGCGGGCAATGGATCGGTGGCGACGTAGGTCTGCCAGACCCTAAGCGGCAGAGCGCCGTCGCAGCAGGAACGAGATTTACGAGAATCTACCATCATTCGTGGCATGTGCGTGCCGATAAACTTGCGGGACGCCTCTATGGGAACCKGCGGATCCAAGGAGCCATGAACGGAACTCTCGCGGCGCCAGGCTGTACGGTGTTACCCATACCTGTTTTGCAATTGTTAATTCCGAACTGGGATTGCATCTATTTCCCGATTGAACGCGAGCGGAAATTACGCCTCGCAGTTTTGCTGTTGAGAGCGAGGGCGTTTTGTTGGTTGACGCGACCTTTGTGCGCGCAGCGAAGACAGATCCAGTCTCATGCTAAAGCCGCCGTTTCGTGCTGCTGGGAATGAGGAAGACGGATGCTTCGCGGCGGGTCACACGCAATGACGCGCGTCGGTGCAATTGGTAATCGCCTTTTGGCAGCGCTGCCGCCTGCGGATCTGGATCTGCTGGCGCCTGGGCTCGAGACGGTCGCGCTGCATGAGGACGCGGTGATCTCGCGGGAAGGCGACGAGGTCGATTGCGTCTTGTTCCCTCATAGCGGTGCCATCTCGCTGATGATCGACCTGGCGGACGGCCGGACCGTTGCGACCGCCGTCGTCGGTCGCGAGGGAGCGCTCGGTACCCTTTCTGTGCTCGGACCGTCAGCTTCGGCCCTTACCGGGATCGTCCGTGCGGCGGGCGTCGCCTCGCGCATCCCGGCGCCGCGATTTCTCGCCGCATATAACCGAAGCTCCGCGATCCGGCACGCGATCCAGATTCACATCAGGGCGATGCTGGTCCAGCTCCAGCGCGGCGGAGCCTGCAACGCCGTGCATCCGGTGCAAGCCCGGATGGCACGCTGGCTGCTCCAAATTTGCGATCGGACCGACGACGACGTCCTCCCGCTCACCCAGGAGGCGCTCTCGCAGATTCTAGGTGTGCGACGATCGACAGTGACGCTTCTGATGCGCAATCTGCGCGCGTCCGGGGCGATCAGGTCTGATCGCCGCGGCCACATCGAGATCGATCGAACCCGGCTCGCCGCAGCGGCGTGCGAATGTCACGACACCATGCGTCACGAAGTTGAGCGGATATTCTCGACGAAATACGGCACGATTTCGCGCAATGATCGTGCTGGGTGATGCAGCGGGTAATGCGCGCGCCCCGGAATGACAGCATGGGGCTACAGCCGCTTGACCGCAGCGACCTCGCTGCCGGCCGCCTTGATCCGCGCAAGCGCCGGTTCGATCGGCTCGATTACGGTTGCCATGTGATGCGCGTTGGCGTGGACCATGGTGTCGGCGTCGCGGACGATGGCGACGTGGCCTTTCCAGAAGATCAGATCGCCGCGCCGCAAGCTGCTTCGCTCACGCGGCTCCAGCGCGCGGCCCAGTCCCGCCTGCTGCATGTCGCTGTCGCGCGGGCACCCGACGCCCGCGGCGGTCAGCGACACTTGGACCAGGCCCGAGCAATCGATGCCAAGACTGCTCTTGCCGCCCCAGAGATAGGGCGTGCCGACGAAGCGCTCGGCGACCGCGACGAAGTCCGGCGCGCGGTGATCGAGCGGCGCGAGATGCGTCTTCGGCAGATACATGCCGTCATGCGTCACGGCGAAGCTGCCGTCCTCGCGCGCCACTGCCAGCCTGGATCCCAGCACGAGCGTGTCAGCCGGCGGCAGCTTGATCGAGGGGCCGGGGAAGGCAAAGGTGCGGAGCGCGCTGACCATGTGTGTCGGCGCGGCCGAGGGGCGCGTCAGGCCTGCGTCCGGAAGCCAGCCGACATAGCCGTCGCTGGCCAACTGGCCCCAGGCCCAGCCTTCGCCGTTGCGGTCGTAAACCGTCACGCGCTCGCCGCGTAGCGCCTCGGTCATCAGCATCGCGCTCGAGGACGGCTGCTCCCGCACCGGCGCGATCGGCTCGACCAATTCGAATTCCTCGCCGGTGACGAAGCGATCCGCCTGCACCTTGCCTTCGAGATATTTCGCGGCGAGGTCGCCCCGCGCCGGCGTCAGCCTTGGATCGTGTCCTGGATCATGCATAGCGCTCGCTCAGCAATGTGTAGAGGGCGCGTGCGGCCTGGCACTCGCCGCCTTCGGGCCGCGCGGGTTTTGCCGATGGCGTCCAGCCGTAGATGTCGACATGCAGCCAGCTCCTGGCCTGCTCGACGAAGCGTTGCAGGAACAGCGCGCAGGTGATCGAGCCCGCAAACCCGCCGGAGGGCGCATTGGTGATGGTGGCCGTCTTGGAGTCCAGCCACGCATCGTAAGCCGGCCACAGCGGCATGCGCCACAACGGATCGTTCTCCTTCATCGCGCAGCGCGCGACGTCGGCGGCAAGCGTCTCATCATTGGTGTAAAAGGGCGGTAAATCCGGCCCCAGCGCAACGCGGGCGGCGCCGGTCAGCGTGCCCAGATCGATCAGCAGGTCCGGCTTCTCCTCGTCGGCCAGCGCCAGCGCGTCCGCAAGCACCAGCCGCCCCTCCGCGTCGGTGTTGCCGATCTCGACGGTGACGCCTTTGCGCGAGGTAAAGATGTCGAGCGGGCGGAAGGCGTTGCCGGAGACGGCATTCTCCACCGCCGGGATCAGCACGCGCAGCCGGACCTTCAGCTTCGCATCCATCACCATGCGCGCCAGCGCCAGCACATTGGCGGCGCCACCCATGTCCTTCTTCATGATCAGCATGCCGCTCGAGGGCTTCAGATCGAGCCCGCCGGTGTCGAAGCAGACGCCCTTGCCGACCAGCGTCACCTTGGGATGCGAGGGATCGCCCCAACCGATGTCGATCAGGCGCGGGGCGCGGTCCGAGGCCATGCCGACCGCATGGATCAGCGGGAAATTCTGCGCCTTCAGGTCTTCGCCGACGATGCAGGCAAAGCTTGCCCCGAATTCGGCGGCGAGTCCTTGCGCGGCTGTGGCCAGCTCTTCCGGACCCATGTCGTTCGCCGGCGTGTTGATGAGGTCGCGTGCGAGCATCGCGGCATCCGCCATGCGGCTGACCTCGGCTGCGTCGATGCCGTCCGGCGGCACCAGCCGGACCTCGGGGCGGTCCGCCTTGCGATAGCGGGCGAAGCGGTAGCTGCCGAGCGCGAAGGCGAGCGCCGCCAGTCGCGCGTCGTGCGGTGCATTGGCAAAGCGATAGGTGCCCGGCGGCAACAGGCCCGGCAGGACGCCCGGCCGGAACAGGTCGCGCGATCTGGCGCCGTCATCCTCGATCCCGAACAAGATCTGCGCGATCGCACCGTCGGGCGCGGGCAGCGCCAGGTAGCCGCCCGGCTTGGCGGCAAAGGCGCTGGCGGTGGCGAACTGGCGCTGCGCCGGCGGCAGCGTTTCGCGCACGGCGTCCCAGCTCGATTTGGTGACGAAGGTGATCGGGATGGCGGTGGAGGACGTCTCGAAGACGGAAGGCATTGGCGGGTCCGGATCGTCAGATCAAGCAGGTCATGCGAACGGACGAGACTTCGCAGAGTTTCGCCGCGGCTGCAATCGGCTTTGCTGTCACCGTTCAGCGACCCGCTACTCGCCGCAAGGGGCCCATGCTAGGTTCCGGCAACGGCCGCCGGATCGACTGGGAAAACTGTGCAGGAGATGACCGGCGGGCGAAGACGAAGCCTGCCGGGAGGAAACTGCAATGGAATTTGTGTGGAGCGTGGTCACATTCATCGGCCAGGCCGTCGAGGCGATTTTTGGTTATGTCGAGCATCATCACTGGATCTTCGCATTCCTTGCCGGCGGTTACGTCTTCTATCTCCACGACCGCTCCGTCCACGCGCGGTTCGATGCGCTGGACAAGCGCGTCGATGAAATCCGCAAGCGCCTCGCCATCGAATATTGACCGGCCCGGCGAAACCATCTTCGGACGCTCCCGTATCTCAGTTGAGAACTGCCGTTCACGAGAGCGCAGCCGCAGGGCTTTACTAGCGCTGCGGTTGTGGCATTATCGACCGATATTTTAGATTGTGCCGTGCGGTTCTGCAGGTCTCGAGCGCAAGAAGACGGCGGCATATGCCGTCGATAGCTGGGTTGAACCGGCCCGAACCCGTTCGTCGAAGGCATTTCTCTTATCTCTTATCGTTTCGGCGGCGCAGCATTTGCGATGAGCGGCGCAAAATGGATAGATCATTCGTCATTGCGCATATTTCCGACCTGCACCTGGACGGGTCAGGCCGGCTGCTTGCGACGATCGAGGCACTCGGTGCCGCAATCCGCGAGAAGATGGCTGACTTCGCGGACATTCCCGACCGCATTCTGCTGATCACGGGCGACCTCGTGAACGATCCGACGCCGCGCGCGCTCGACGAAGCGCTCGCGGTCATCGCCTCGTTCCGGCAGACCGGCCTGTTCACCGATATCCAGGCGATCGCCGGCAACCACGATGTCAAGCGGCCGAGCCAGCGCGTCGGCCGCCACGATGCCTACGATTATCTGCATCTGCCGCGAACCTCGAAGAGCGTCTACTATCGCCAGGCCGGCCTCGATCTGGTGCTGCTGGATTCCAACAGCGCGAGCCTCACGGCGCTCGCGGGCGGCACTATCGATCAGAGCGCCTACAATGCCATGGTCGCAGATTCCGCCCGGCTCAGCGTCGAGCTCGCGGGCAGCCTTGGCTCGTCCGGACGCGCCGACTACGCCGAGCCGGTGGAAAATCTGGTGCGCGTGCTGGCGATGCACCATCATCCGCTGCCGCAGGCAACCGGCGAAGGGAAGCGGTTTCTCGGCGTCCCGGACGAGCCGCTGATGTATCTCGCTGCGCCCGCGACCTTTCTCGAGGCGGCCACTTCGCTCAACGTCAATCTGGTTCTGCACGGGCACCGGCACGTCGAGGGATTGACCCGCTATTCGATCCCCGATCCGCGTGCGACCTCGAGCGAGGGCGGTGAGGTGTTCTGGCGCACGATCTACGTGCTCTGCTGTCCGTCCTCGACCGGGCAGGCCGGCGACGACGCCGGCTTCAACATCATCCATTTCGGCCCGATGTCTGACGCCGGCCGTTCCGAGTACCGGTTCGCGATCGCCCGGTATTCGCGGCCGCGCAACACCGGTGCGTTCGGGCCGCTCGACTCGAACCTGCCGGGCGGTGTCATCAGGCTTCCGGCAGGGCGGGATTTTTCCCGCGATCCCGCCTTGCAGTCGGCGATCGAGATCGGCTCATGTGCGACGCTCAAGCGCGATCAGGTCGCRGCGCTGGCGCGCCTGCTGTTGACGCGCCGGGCCTTCTACGCTGACGGCAAGCAAGACTGGGCGAACACGCTCTACGCCTGTCTCGTCAGCTCGCAGGCGTGGGCGGATATCGACGGCAAGCTCGCGAAGTCGGAGCGCACGCATGACGTCGCGGCGGTGGCCGCGGTAAGGCTGTTGCTGAACCGATTGACCGAGCAATCCGCCGATGTGCTCGGCCTCGATCGCGCCGCGCTCGGCGAGCTGCGGGCGAAGCGTCTGATCAATCGTGAGGACCTCTTGCGAGAATTGCCGAGGACGCCGCGCGCGGGCATCGATGTTCAGGGGCAGACGCAACAGAAGCTGCAATTGCTGCGGGACCTGAATGAGCGGGTGAAGGCGCTTGGCCTCGATCTCGGCCTCGGCGGGGAGGTGCCGCCGCAGACGCCACCGTGAGGGGCAGGCAGGCTGACATTAACCGGCCGTTAGGGTTAACAGTCTATTGCTGGCGCATTCGGCTCGATCAATCGGCTCGAGAGTCAAAGCGTCATGCGTCAACGGTTCAGTCTTGCCCGGCTTCTTGCCTCCACCTCGCTGGTCGCGATGGTGGCCATGGGCCTTGGCGGCTGCGCGGCGATGTCAAAGCTCTCTGACGTCACCGGCTCGGTCGGGCCGCGCGCGGACGCCGCCACCCCCGCCGATCCCGCGCGCGCCATCGAAGCCTATGGCGAGCGCTATCGCGCCAATCCCAAGGACGCCGACGCCGCGCTTGCCTATGGCCAGGCGTTGCGCGCAAACGGTCAGCGCGCCCAGGCCGCCGCGGTGCTCGAGCAGGCGACCATCGCCAACCCAGGCAACAAGGCGTTGCTCGCCCAATACGGCCGTGCGCTCGCCGACAATGGCAATTTCCAGCAGGCCTTCGACGTGCTTGCGAAAGCGCATTCGCCCGACAATCCGGACTGGCGCCTGCTCTCGGTGCAGGGCACCGCGCTCGACCAGATGGGCCGTCACGGCGAGGCGCGCTCCTATTATGCGAGCGCGCTGAAGATCGCGCCGGGCGATCCCGGCGTGCTTTCCAATCTCGGCCTGTCCTACATGCTGTCGAAGGACCTGCCGAAGGCCGAAGAGGCGCTGCGGCAGGCCTATGCCTCGCCGCGTGCGAGCGCCCGGGTGCGGCAGAATCTCGGCCTCGTCGTCGGCCTTCAGGGGCGCTTTGCGGAAGCCGAGACCATCGTGAAGGCGGACCTGCCGCCGGATCAGGCGGCGGCCAATGTCGCCTATCTCAAGGACATGCTGAACCGCAACGACGCTCCGCGCGGCGCACCGAAGCGGACGCCGGTCGCCTCGCTCAGCCAGCCCGACTGATCAGACCGGATTCTTCCAGGCTTGGAGCCGCGCGGCGGACCGAGTGCGGTCCGTGGCTTGCTTCACTGCATCTCGCTGATCTTGATGCCGGTCGGTCCGAGAATGACGACGAACAGCACCGGCAGGAAGAACAGAATCATCGGCACGGTCAGCTTCGGCGGCAGCGCGGCGGCCTTCTTCTCGGCCTCGTTCATGCGCATGTCGCGGTTTTCCTGCGCCATGACGCGCAAGGAATGGCCGAGCGGCGTGCCGTAGCGTTCCGCCTGCTGAAGCGCAAGACAAACCGATTTGACGCCCTCGAGCCCGGTGCGGCGGGCCAGATTCTCATAGGCAACCTTGCGATCCTGCAAATAGGACAGCTCGGCCGTGGTCAGCGTGAACTCTTCCGACAGCGCGATCGACTGGCCCACGATCTCGGTGGCCACTTTCCGGAACGCCATCTCGACCGACATGCCGGATTCGATGCAGATCAGGAGCAGGTCGAGCGCGTCGGGGAAAGCGCGCTTGATCGAGAGCTGGCGCTTGGAGATCGCGTTCTTGAGGAACAACATCGGCGCCTGGAGGCCGAGATAGGYGGCGCCGACGCAGATGCCGATCTTGATCGGCATCGATTTCTCCATGTGCGCGATCGCGAACACGTACACGACCGAGCCGACGAACAGCACGAGCGGGGCCACCATGCGGGCAAACAGGAAGGTGATGTAGGGCGCCTGTCCGCGATAGCCCGCCATGATGAGCTTGTCGCGCGCAGCTTCCTGCGCGAGCCATTTTGTGAGGTTGAAGTCCTCGACGACCCGGGAGACCAGCTGCTTCGGCGTCTGGCGCAGCGTGACCTTTTCGTTCTTGTTGAGGCGCTCGCGCTCGCGTTGCCGGATGCGTTCGCGCTCGCTTGCCACCGCCTTCATGCGCTTGGAGAGGCCTTCGCCGGCAAACAGCGGCATCACCAGCGTATACACGGTGGCGCTGGCGGCGATGGCCGCCAGCATCATGGTCATGAAGCGGACGTCATGCAGTTTCGCAACGAGAAATTCGACCATACGGCACCGTCAGAAATCGAAGTTGATCATCTTCTTCATCACCATGATGCCGACCGACATCCAGACGACGCAGCCGACCAGCATGAGCTGACCGGTAGGATGGGTCCACAAAAGCGAGATGTAGTGCGGGGTCGTGAGATAGACCAGGAACATCACGATCGGCGGCAGCGAGCCGATGATGGCGGCCGAGGCCTTGGCTTCCATCGACATCGCCTGGATCTTTTCCCTCATCTTCTTGCGATCGCGCAGCACCTTTGAGAGGTTGCCGAGCGCTTCGGAGAGGTTGCCGCCGGACTTCTGCTGGATCGAGATGACGATGCCGAAGAAGTTGGCTTCCGGCAGCGGCATGCGGTCGTAGAGGCGCGAGCAGGCCTCGCCGAGCGGCATGCCGATCGCCTGCGTCTCGATGATGGCCAGGAACTCGCTGCGCAGCGGCTCCGGCGCGTCGGCGGCGACGACCTTGATCGATTCGAACAGCGGCAGGCCCGCCTTGATGCCGCGGACGATCACGTCGACCGCGTCGGGCAGCGCGGTCAGGAACTTGGTTTCGCGTCGCTTCTTCAGGAAGCTCAGCGCCCACCGCGGCAGGCCGAAGCCGCCGGCAAAGGCGAGGCCGGCGGCGCCGAGCATGCCGCCCCCGACGAACAGGGCGACCGCGAACAGCACGCCCGCCACGACGGCGGACACGATCCAGAATTTCTGCGGCGCCCAGTCGAGCCCTGCCTGCGACAGGCGCACGTTGAGCGGAACGCTCTTCTCCTGCTGGCGTCGCGCCTCGAGATCCTTGAGCGACGTCTCGACCTGCTCGCGGCGCGTTCGCTGGCTCTTCTCGGTCTGCTTGGCCGCGGGCGCATCGGCGCGCGAGATCGAGGCGCGACGGCTTTCCGCCTTTCGCTCGCCGGACAGGAGCGGATAARGGAAGACCCAGGCGATGCCGCCGACGGCGGCGGTGGCGAGGAAGGCGAGGGCGAGGACCTGAATGTTCATGACTGTGCTGTCCTGCTCACGTCTTCGGCGCCACTTCCGCGGCGTCGAGCGCGGCGGCAAGGCGCTTCTCGTCGCCGTAATAGCGGGCGCGCTCCCAGAACTTCGGGCGGCCGATGCCGGTCGAGCGGTGCCGGCCGATGATCTTGCCGTTGGCGTCCTCGCCGACCATGTCGTAGAGGAAGATGTCCTGGGTGATGATGGTGTCGCCTTCCATGCCCATCACCTCGGTGATGTGGGTGATGCGGCGCGAGCCGTCGCGCAGACGCGCGGCCTGGACGATGACGTCGATCGAAGCGCAGATCATCTCGCGAATTGTTCGCGACGGAAGGGAAAAGCCGCCCATGGTGATCATGGATTCGCAGCGCGACAGGGCCTCGCGCGGATTGTTGGCGTGCAGCGTGCCCATCGAGCCGTCATGGCCGGTGTTCATGGCCTGGAGCAGGTCGAACGCCTCGGGTCCGCGGACTTCGCCGACGATGATGCGTTCGGGGCGCATACGCAGGCAGTTGCGCACCAGCTCGCGCATGGTGACCTGGCCTTCGCCCTCGATGTTGGGCGGGCGGGTCTCGAGTCGCACCACGTGCGGCTGCTGCAGTTGCAGCTCGGCGGCGTCCTCGCAGGTGATGACGCGCTCGTCGTGCTCGATATAGTTGGTCAGGCAGTTGAGCAGCGTGGTCTTGCCCGAGCCGGTGCCGCCGGAGATCAGCACGTTGCAGCGGACGCGGCCGATGATCTGGAGGATTTCCGCGCCCTCCGGCGAGATCGCGCCGAACTTGACCAGCTGATCCAGCGTCAGCTTGTCCTTCTTGAATTTGCGGATGGTGAGCGTCGGCCCGTCGATCGACAGCGGCGGCACGATGGCGTTGACGCGGGAGCCGTCGGCGAGGCGCGCGTCGCAGATCGGCGAGGATTCGTCGACGCGCCGGCCGACCTGGCTGACGATGCGCTGGCAGATGTTGAGGAGCTGCTGGTTGTCGCGGAAGCGGATGCCCGTGCGCTGGATCTTGCCGGCGACCTCGATGTAGACGGTGTTGGCGCCGTTGACCATGATGTCGGCGATATCGTCGCGCGACAGCAGCGGCTCGAGCGGGCCGTAACCGAGAACGTCGTTGCAGATGTCGTCGAGCAGCTCTTCCTGCTCGGCGATCGACATCACGATGTTCTTGATCGCGATGATCTCGTTGACGATGTCGCGGATTTCCTCGCGCGCCGACTCGGAGTCCAACTTGGCGAGCTGGGCGAGGTCGATTGCCTCGATCAGCGCACCGAAGATGGTCGCCTTGACCTCGTAGTAATTGTCCGAGCGCCGGCTCTCCATGGCCGGGGCCGGCGCGGGCC
>NZ_JBFULT010000063.1:0-20613 GCF_054049755.1 Bradyrhizobium sp. P5_C11_2 | reverse complement strand
GGTATGGGTCCCGGCCTTCGCCGGGACGACAGCAGAGGGGAGGATTCAGCGCGCCTACAGCGCCACGCTGCGCAATCCAAAACTGCGCGCTTCGTTTTGCAACACCGGGCGCACCGCGTCGATCAGCCGTGCGGCTGCGGCGTCGACGGACAGCCCCGCGGTGTCCACCACCGCCGTCGCGCGCGAATACAGCGGCTCGCGGCTCAGCAGGATATTTCGCAGCTCCGCCATCGCCGAGCGGTCGTCGGCCATCGGCCGCAAATCGCCCTGGCGGCGCACGCGGGCCATGTGCTCCTCGGGCTCGGCCTTCAGCCAGATCGTGTAGAACGACGACAGGATCTGGTCGAAGGTCAAAGGCTCCGAGACGATGCCGCCGCCGGTCGCCAGCACCATCAGCTCGTTGCGCGCCAGCAGCTGTTGCAGCGCCGCCTGCTCCATGCGGCGAAAGCCTTCCTGGCCGTACAGCGCGATGATCTCGGCGACCGAGAGCCCGTTCTGCTGCTCGACCTCCTTGTTGAGCTCGACGAAGCTCCAGCCGATCTTCTTCGCCAGCATCCTGCCGAGCGTGGATTTGCCGGCGCCGCGCAGGCCGATCAGCGCGATGCCGCAGAACGGCGCGCGCCGCGGCGCGGATGCGCTGCCGCCGGCGAGCAGATCTTTTGCTTGTGCGATCTGCGCCGGCGTCGCCTTGCGCAGCAGATCGCGAAACATCTGCCAGTCCGGCGTCGGGTCAGTGGAGGGCAGCAGGTCTTCGAGATGCGCGCCCATCGCGTCCGAGACGCGGCGCAAGAGCACGATGGAGACGTTGCCCTTGCCGCTCTCGAGTTGCGCGATGTAGCGCTCCGAAATCCCTGATACCTTGGCGAGCACTTTTCGCGACATGCCGCGTAGCGCGCGCATGGTGCGCACGCGCTGGCCGAGTTGTTCGAGGAAGCGGGATTCGGCGTCGGGACTGTCGGTCATGAGTCTTCTTTAGCGGATGTCCTGCGGCGCATTTTAATGAAACATAGTGCCTGATGGCATTGACAGCAAGCCGAGGCAGTGTCTTTCTATGAATTATAATTCTAAAATCGGGGGAGAAGTCCGTGAGCGAGGGATCCTATAACGCGGTGACCTGGCTGCTCGACCGCAACGTCGAGGAGGGCCGCGGCAACAAGCTGGTCTTCGACGACACCGTCTCCAGCCTCACCTATGGCGAGCTCCAGCAACAGAGCCGCCGCGCCGCCAACATGCTGCGCCGTCTCGGCGTCCGCCGCGAGGAGCGCGTGGCGATGATCATGCTGGACACGGTCGACTTCCCGATCGTGTTTCTGGGCGCGATCCGCGCCGGCGTCGTGCCGGTGCCGCTCAACACGCTGCTGACCGCAGACCAGTACGCCTACATCCTCGCCGATTGCCGCGCGCGCGTGCTGTTCGTCTCGGAAGCGCTCTATCCCGTCATCAAGGACGTCGTCGGCCGCATGCCGGATCTCGAGCATGTCGTGGTGTCCGGCAGCAAGATGAACGGCCACAAGCAGCTGGCCGAGGAGCTCGCGCGCGAGAACGATCAATTCGCGACCGCAGTCACACATCCTGACGAGCCGGCGTTCTGGCTGTATTCGTCTGGCTCGACCGGCATGCCCAAGGGCGTGCGCCATCTGCATTCGAATCTTCAGGCGACCGCGGACACCTATGCGAAGCAGGTGCTGGGCATCCGCGAGAGCGACGTGTGCCTGTCCGCGGCGAAGCTATTCTTCGCCTATGGCCTCGGCAATGCGCTGACGTTCCCGATGTCGGTCGGCGCCACCGTGGTGCTGAACAGCGAGCGCCCGACGCCGGCGCGCATGTTCGACCTGATGAACAGATACAATCCGTCGATCTTCTACGGCGTGCCGACGCTGTTCGCGGCGATGCTCAACGACGAGGCGATGAAGAGCGAGCGCGGCGGCAAGGCGTTACGCATTTGCACCTCGGCCGGCGAGGCGCTGCCGGAATCCGTCGGCAACAGCTGGAAGGCGCGCTTCAACGTCGACATTCTCGATGGCGTCGGCTCGACTGAGCTGCTGCACATCTTCCTGTCGAACGCGCCCGGCGACATCAAATACGGCTCGTCCGGCAAGCCGGTGCCGGGCTATGCGGTGCGGCTCGTCAACGAGGCCGGCCAGGACGTCGCCGACGGCGAGGTCGGCGAGCTGCTGGTCGATGCGCCCTCCGCCGGCGAAGGCTACTGGAACCAGCGCCACAAGAGCCGCCGCACCTTCGAGGGCCCGTGGACCCGCACCGGCGACAAATATGTCAGGGATGCCGAGGGCCGMTACACCTTCTGCGGCCGTGCCGACGACATGTTCAAGGTCTCCGGCATCTGGGTCTCGCCGTTCGAGGTCGAGAGCGCGCTGATCACCCATCCTGCCGTGCTGGAAGCGGCCGTCGTGCCCGAGGCCGATCCGGAAGGGCTGCTGAAGCCGAAGGCTTTTGTCGTGCTGCGCCCGGGCGCGACGAGAACCGATCTGCAGGAAACGCTGAAAGAACACGTCAAGCAGAAGATCGGCCCCTGGAAATACCCGCGTTGGATCGACGTGGTGGAGTCCCTGCCGAAGACCGCGACGGGGAAGATCCAGCGGTTCAAGCTGCGGGAAGGGGCGAATTGATTGGCTTCGTCATTCCGGGGCGCGCGAAGCGCGAACCCGGAATCTCGATCCGCAGACTGCAATCTCGGGATTCCGGATCAACTCGCTTTGCGAGTTGTCCGGAATGACGGAATGAATGGAATCGACAGCATGACAAACCTCACCCCCACAGGCTTCCTCAGCATCAGTGGCGTCAGCCTCGAATACAAATGGCTTGCATCGCAATCAGCGGATGCCCCCACCATCGTCATGCTGCACGAAGGGCTCGGCTCGGTCGGGCTCTGGGGCGACTTCCCCGAAAAGATCCAGCAGGCGACCGGTGCCGGGATCTTCGTGTACTCGCGCGCGGGCTATGGCCAGTCGAGCCCGGTGAGCCTGCCGCGGCCGCTCGATTACATGCAGCGCGAGGCGCTGGACGTGCTGCCGAAACTGCTCGATGCGATCGGCTTCAAGCGTGGCCTCCTGCTCGGCCATTCCGACGGCGCCTCGATCGCCACGATCTATGCCGGCGCGCATCAGGATCATCGCCTGCACGGCCTCGTGCTGATCGCGCCGCATTTCATCGTCGAGGACATCTCGGTGAAGTCGATTGCGGAAATCAAGACGGCCTTTGAGACCACCGACCTCAAGACAAAGCTCGCGCGCTGGCACAAGGACGTCGACAACGCCTTCCATGGCTGGAACGGTGCCTGGCTCGATCCGGCGTTCCGCGACTGGGACATCTCCGAATACCTCGCCTATATCCGTGTCCCTGTCATCGTCCTGCAGGGCGTGGACGACCAATATGGGACACTGCGTCAGGTCGCGATCGCGCAGGAAGAGTGTTACTGTCCGGTAGATTTGAAAGTCATTTCAGACGCGGGACATTCCCCGCATCGTGAAGCGCCGGGGGCGACGCTTGACGCGATTGTGCAATTTGCAGCGGCGGCCCTGCGCGACGATCAGGGCCTTCAGGGACGCGCCGCATGATCTTGCGGAGGCACATCCCCTATGAATGTGCCGCCGAACGCAAGCGGCCCGTTGCCGTGGCCGCAATGGGCCTATGTGCCGGGCGAAGCCGCTGGGCTGGATGCCGATTACGAGACGCTCGCTCTCGCCAAGGCGCTGGTGCCGGCGGCCTTTCGCGGCTACGTGCCGGCGCGCCATCCGGCGCTGCGCTACGGCCTTGCGCTGAACGATCGCGGCTATTTCTGGGAAGCGCAGGAGGTGCTGGAGGCGGTATGGGCCGCAGCGCCGCAAGGCGGCCGCGAGCGCATTCTGCTGCGCGCCTGCATTCACATTGCCAACGCCAATTTGCGGCTGCGCATGCAGCGGCTGCATTCGGCCGCACGCCTGTTCGGGGACGCGCTCGGGGAGCTGCGGTCGCTGAGCTCGCGCAAGGCAGCGCCGGCCGGCGACGGCTTTGTCGAGAGCTTTCCGGTCCCGGCACTGACGGCCCTGCTGCAAGCCAAGCTCGGCAGCCCGCAGCTCTCCAAGGCCGACTGGATCACGCTCGGTGTCATCGTGCGGTCCCAGTAGCTCTCATGAAACAAAGTGCATGCATTGCCCGTTAAGGGCTAGACGCGCCCCAAAAGATGCACTATTGTGCATCTAACGGTAAAGACCGAAGTTCATAATCAAGCTCAAGGGTGGCCCATGGCCGGGGAAGATCGGCGCCTCGCAGGCGGTGCGACATTCATCGATTTCCAGACCGAACCGTCCCGCTACCGGCACTGGAAGCTCGCGGTCGACGGCGACGTCGCGACCCTGACCATGGACGTCGACGAGAACGGCGGCCTGTTCGAGGGCTATCTGCTCAAGCTCAATTCCTACGATCTCGGCGTCGACATCGAGCTTGCGGACGTGGTCCAGCGGCTGCGCTTCGAGCACCCCGAGGTGAAGGTGGTGGTGATGCGCTCGGCCAAGAACCGTGTGTTCTGCGCTGGCGCCAACATCCGCATGCTCGCGGGCTCCACCCACGCCCACAAGGTCAATTTCTGCAAGTTCACCAACGAGACCCGCAACGGCATGGAAGACTCCTCGGAGAATTCCGGCCAGCGCTTCATCACGGTGGTGAACGGTTCGGCCGCCGGCGGCGGCTACGAGCTGGCGCTCGCCACCGACCACATCATCCTCGCCGATGACGGTGCCTCTTCGGTGGCGCTGCCCGAAGTGCCGCTGCTCGCGGTGCTGCCCGGCACCGGCGGCCTCACCCGCGTCGTCGACAAGCGCAAGGTGCGTCGCGACCATGCCGACTTCTTCTGCACCATCGAGGAAGGCGTGAAAGGCAAGCGCGCCGTGCAATGGCGGCTGGTCGACGAGATCGCGCCGAACTCGAAACTGGAGGCCAGGATCGTCGAGCGCGCCAAGGAGTTCGCGGCCGCCTCGAAGCGCAGCGGCAGCGGCAAGGGCATTGCGCTCACCCCGCTCAGGCGCCTCATCGACGAGACCAGCCTGCGCTATGGCTTTGTCACCGTGGACATCGATCGCGCGGCGCGCATCGCCACCATCTCGATCAAGGCGCCCGAGGCCGCATTGCCCGCCGACATCGACGGCATGATGGCGCAGGGCGCGTCGTTCTGGCCGCTCCAGGTCGCGCGCGAGCTCGACGACGCCATCCTGCATCTGCGCATCAACGAGCTCGAGATCGCCATGCTGGTGTTCAAGAGCCATGGCGACCGTGCCCATGTGCTGGCGTCCGACGCCTTCCTCGAAGCCAACAAGGCGCACTGGCTGGTCAACGAGATCCGCCACTACTGGAAGCGCGTCCTGAAGCGCATCGACGTCACCTCGCGCACGCTGGTGACGCTGGTCGAGCCCGGCTCCTGCTTTGCCGGCACGCTCGCCGAGCTCGTGTTCGCCGCCGACCGCTCCTACATGCTGATCGGCACGCGCCAGGGCGATAACCGTCCGCCGCCGTCGATCGAACTGTCGGCGATGAACTTTGGCCCGTATCCGATGAGCCATGGCCTGACGCGGCTTCAATCGCGCTTCCAGGCCGACCCGTCCGATCTGGAGCGCGCCGAGGCCACCGTCGGCACCAGCCTCGACGCCGAAGAGGCCGAGGAGCTCGGCCTCGTCACCTTCGCGCTCGACGACATCGACTGGGACGACGAGGTCCGCGTGTTCCTCGAGGAGCGCGCCAGCTTCTCGCCCGACAGCCTCACCGGCATGGAAGCGAGCCTGCGCTTCGTCGGTCCCGAGACCATGGAATCGAAAATCTTCTCGCGCCTGACCGCGTGGCAGAACTGGATCTTCCAGCGCCCGAACGCGGTCGGCGAAGAGGGCGCGCTGCGCCGCTACGGCAGCGGCCAGAAGCCGAAATTCGATATGACGCGGGTTTGATGACTCTCGTGTCCCGGGCGCGCTGCGGCACAAAGTGACGCTGCGCAGAACCGGGATCCATAGTGGACCGAATGATGGGTCCCGGCTCTGCAGCGCACCGCTTCGCGCTGCGCAGCGTCCGGGACAAGAGACAGACCAAGGAGCACGGCCATGAACATGAACATCATGAACGTCGACTACTCGACCAAGATTCCGAACAACGTCAACCTCGCCGAAGACCGCCAGGTGCTGAAGGCGCTGGAAGGCTGGCATCCCGGCTACATGGACTGGTGGAGCGACATGGGGCCGGAAGGTTTTCAGGAGTCGCTGGTCTACCTGCGCACCGCCTACTCGGTCGATCCGCGCGGCTGGGCCAAGTTCGACTACGTGCGCATGCCCGACTATCGCTGGGGCATTCTGCTGGCGCCGCAGGAAGAGAACCGCGTCGTCCCCTTCGGCGAGCACTACGGCGAGCCGGCCTGGCAGGAAGTCCCGGGCGAGTATCGCGCCATGCTGCGCCGCCTGATCGTGATCCAGGGCGACACCGAACCTGCCTCGGTCGAGCAGCAGCGCCACCTCGGCAAGACCGCGCCCTCGCTCTACGACATGCGCAACCTGTTCCAGGTCAATGTCGAGGAAGGCCGCCATCTCTGGGCGATGGTCTACCTGCTCCAGAAATATTTTGGCCGCGACGGACGTGAAGAGGCGGACGATTTGTTGCGCCGCCGCTCGGGCGATGCGGATGCGCCGCGTATGCTGGGCGCCTTCAACGAGGCGACGCCGGACTGGCTGTCCTTCTTCATGTTCACCTACTTCACCGACCGCGACGGCAAGATGCAGCTGCACTCGCTCGCGCAGTCGGGCTTCGATCCGCTGTCGCGCACCTGCCGCTTCATGCTGACGGAGGAAGCGCACCACATGTTCGTCGGCGAGACCGGCATCACCCGCGTCGTGCAGCGCACCTGCGATGCGATGCGGGAAGCCGGCATCACCGATCCGACCGACATCGCAAAGGTCCGCGCGCTCGGCGTGATCGACCTGCCGACCATCCAGAAGAAGCTGAACCTGCACTATACGCTGTCGCTCGACCTGTTCGGCTCGGAGGTCTCGACCAACGCGGCCAACGCCTTCAACACCGGCATCAAGGGCCGCTATCACGAGACCCAGATCGACGACGATCACCAGCTCAAGAACGCGACCTATCCGGTGCTCAAGTTCATCGACGGCGAGATCAAGCTGGTCGACGAGCCGGCGCTGACCGCGCTCAACATGCGCCTGCGCGACGACTACAGCCAGGATTGCGTCAAGGGCATGCTGCGCTGGAACAAGGTGATCTCGACCGCGGGCTACGACTTCAAGCTGACGCTTCCGAACGTCGCCTTCCACCGCCACATCGGCGAGTTCAAGGACGTGCACGCGACGCCGGACGGCATTTTGATCGACGACGCCACCTGGGCGAAGCGCAAGGACGACTGGCTGCCCTCGACCGCCGACGGCGACTTCATCTCCTCGCTGATGCAGCCCGTCACCGAGACCGGCCAGTTCGCCTCCTGGATCTCGCCGCCGAAAGTCGGCATCGACAACAAGCCCGGCGATTTCGAGTATGTGAAGATCGAGTCGTAAGGCTCTTCTTCTTCACCTCTCCCCGCTTGTTGGGAGAGGTCGGATCACATCGCAGATGTGATCCGGGTGAGGGGGTACAGGTGCGGCTTCAGTCTCCCGTGGGGAGAGAAGCCCCTCACCCCAACCCTCTCCCCGCAAGAGCGGGGCGAGGGAGCGGACCGTCCGGGCCGCAATCACCCCGCCGACTACCCCGCGATCTCCAGCCCCGCATTCGCGTAGACCACGCCGCCATCCACCGCGATGGTGTTGCCGACCACATAATCGCCCGCGCGCGAGGCGAGATAGATCGCCACGCCTGCCATGTCCTCGTCGGTTCCGATGCGGTGCGCCGGAATGCGCTTGGCGACATCGTCCGAATGGTCGCGCGCGGCCCGGTTCATGTCGGACTTGAACGCGCCCGGTGCGATCGCGGTGACGTTGATGTTGTCCTTGATCAGTTTCGTCGCCAGGCGCCGGGTCAGATGGATCACGGCGGCCTTGCTGGCGGCGTAGGAATAGGTCTCGCTCGGATTGACGAAGATGCCGTCGACCGAAGCGATGTTGATCACCTTCGCCGGCCGCTCCGCGCTTGCCGCCGCGCGCAGCGGTGCGGCAAGCGCCTTGGTCAGGAAGAACAGCGACTTGACGTTGAGGTCCATCACCTTGTCCCAGCCGCTCTCCGGGAATTCATCGAACTCCGCGCCCCAGGCAGCTCCCGCATTGTTGACGAGGATGTCGAGCTTCGGCTCCAGCTTGATGATTTCGCCAGCCAGCCTGTCGCAGCCTTCGACCGTCGAGATGTCGATCGGCAGCGCGATGCATTCGCCGTCATRTTGCGCGGAGAGCTCTTTCGCCGTCGCCTCGCACGGCCCGGCCTTGCGCGCGGTGATGTAGACCTTGGCAGCGCCTGCGCTGAGAAACCCCGCCGCGATCATCTTGCCGATGCCGCGCGATCCGCCGGTCACCAGCGCGACGCGGCCTTTGAGCGAGAACAAATCGTTGAACATGATGCCTCCCTTTGGTTTGGCGACGTTTTGAGCGGGGAGGGGGAGGGAGTCAAGGAACGGTGGGAGTGTGTTGCGTCAGCCGTTCAACCAACTCAGTGTCGTCCCGGCGAAGGCCGGGACCCATAACCACAGGGAGACGTTTGGCGAAGGCTGGTCGTTCGGGATTGATACCGATCGCAATCGAGAAATCACGCGGTATGGGTCCCGGCCTTCGCCGGGACGACGATCAAGCCGCCGCAAATCTTCGAAAGCCGTTCCACATCGCTGTCGCCGCACCCGAGGTCAGCACCGGCAGGATCCGCGTGTCCTGGTAATTGCCGTTGAGCGAGACGCGCGGCAGCGCGGTCATGTGGCTCGCGTTCTCGGCGAACAGCATGCCGGGCCGCGTCGTCACCGCGGTCTTGAAGCCCGCGGCCGAGGCCAGCGCGAATTCACGCTCGCCCGCCGCCTCGCGGTCGCCATAGGGATAGGCGAAATGCAGCACCGGACGCTCCAGCACCTGCTCGATCCGCACCCGGCTCACGGCCATCTCCTGCGCGGCGATCTCCTCGCTCTGCCTGGCGAGATTGCAATGGCTGATGGTGTGCGCGCCGATCGTGACCAGCGGATCGGCGGCGAGCTGCTTCACCTCGTCCCAGGACAGGCAGAGGCCGCGGCACAGCGCGGCGATGTCGACGCCGTATTTGGTGCAGAGCGCCTCGATCTCGCGCTTGAGATCATGCTCGCCCGGCAGCGCGCGCAACCAGTCGTGCAGGCGGTCGAACGCCGCCTGCTTTGTCGCCGATGTCGTCGCATCGAGCCGCAGCGCAGAGTTGCCGATCTGCACCTCGATCTGGTCGGTTTTGGCGATCACGGCCTCGAGCGCGGTCCACCACAGCCGGCCGGTGCCTTCGGCGAAATCGCTGGCGACGTAGACGGCCAGAGGCGCGTCAAATTCGCGCAGCACCGGCAGCGCAAATTCGAGATTGTCGCGGTAGCCGTCGTCGAGAGTGAAGGCCGCAAAGCGGCGGTCGAACCGGCCTTGCACGAGTCGTTCGTGCAGCTCGTCCATGCCGACGATGTCGATCTCGCGCGCGCGCAGATGGCAGAGGGTCGCGCGCAGGAAATCGGGGGTGACCTCGAGATGGCGGTTCGGCTGGAACGCGCCCTCGCGGGCCGGCCGCACGTGGTGCAGCATGAAAATGGCGCCGACGCCCGACAGAAGCGGGCGCAACAGGTGGTGCGCCCCGCTGAAATAGAGTGCTCCCAGCCCGGCGCGGATGACGTTGTTACGGAGTTGTTTCATGTACCCGGCTGGCCGCCCCTGGCATTCCGCCCTCAACTTAGGGGGTGACCCTTGAAGAAAAAGTTATTCCAATTGTCCACGCCAGGCCTTCGGAGGGCCGCCATTTCCGGTTTGACAGCCTGCCAAGGGTTTGTTTTGTCTCCGGTTCCAGAGTTCGGGTCGTCGAATGCAAAAGCTTTTCAGGTGGGCCAGCAAATGGTGGCCAGGGCTGATCCCCCTGGCCGTCATGTGGGGATTTGCGGCCTGGAACAACACGCTGCCGGTCGAGGCGGACCTTTCCGCCCGCAGTTCGGCCGCGCTCAAGGACACGGTTCTGGACAAGACCCGGATCGCGGTGGACGGCCGCGACGTCGGTCTGGCCGCGGACGCCTTCTCCGAGGAGGGTCGCCGCGACGCGGTCATGGCGGTCGAGACCGTCCCCGGCGTGCGCCTGGTCGATGACCGGACCCGCCTTGTTCCCGAGGCGAAACCGTTCGTCTGGAACGCCGAGCGCGACGTGGTGCGGGTGACGCTGTCGGGCTCCGCGCCGCTGCCGTCGATGAAGGGCCGGCTGACGGAGGCGGCGCGCAAGGAGGTCGGCGGGGTCGAGGTGGCCGATCAAATGGGCCTGGCGCGCGGCGCACCGCCGCGTTTCGAGGCTGCCGCGATGCTGCTGCTCGATCAGATCGGCAAGCTGAAGGACGGCAAGATCACGATCTCCGACACCAAGGTCAATCTGTCCGGCATGGCGCGCGAGCTCGGCGGCCGCGAGGCGATTGCGGCTGCGCTGAAGAACCTGCCCGAGGGGTTCTCGGTCGCCGCCAACGACATCAAGGCGCCGCCCTACATCTTCCAGGCCTACAAGGATCCGGTGGCCGCGACGGTGACGCTGACCGGCTACGTGCCCGACAACAACGTCCACGCCACGATCGCCACCGGCGCGTCGCGAAAATTCTTCAACGAGAAGGTCGTCGACAATCTCAAGGCCAGCATCGGCGCGCCCGGCTCCTTCAACACCGCCGTGGTCGCAGCGCTCGGCGCGCTGTCACGGTTGTCGACCGGTACGCTCGTCGTCTCCGACCGCGAGGTGAAGCTGTCGGGCGATGCGCTCTACGAGGGCGCCGCCAACGACATCCGCGCAGGCCTCGGCAAGGATTTTCCCAAGAACTGGCAGTACAAGCCGGAGATCACGGTGAAGCCCGCGGCGGGCCCGGTGGACGGCACGGTCTGCCAGCAATTGTTCTCGGACCTCTTGGGGAAAGGCAAGATCCGCTTCGCAACCAAGCGCGCCGACATCGATCCGGACTCCGCCGGCGTTCTCGATCATCTCATCGAGACGGCGCTGCGCTGTCCCACCACCAATATCGAGGTCGCAGGCCACACCGATGCCGACGGTGAGGACGCCTTCAACCAGGCTCTCTCGGAGAAGCGCGCGCAGGCGGTGATTGATTATCTGGTCAAGGCCGGCCTGCCCGCCAACCGCTTCACCGCGGTCGGCTATGGCAGCACCCAGCCCGTGGCCGGCAACGAGACTGACGACGGCAAGGCGCAGAACCGCCGCATCGAATTTCTGGTGAGGTGACGATGCCCTATCTCGTCTCGTTTCATGTGGGTTGGCTGATCGGATCGCTGYTGTTGGGGCTGGCGATGGGCTGGATTTCGGTGGTCCAGCGCGGCAACGGCACCTCGAAAGTGACCGCGCGCTGGCTTGCCGTGCTCGCCGCCGCCCTGGTCGCGGCCTCGTTCGCCCATGTGGTCCCCGGCCGCTTCGGCTACTGGCTCGACCTCGGGCTCATCATGTTCGCCTGCTACTTGGTCGGCTGCACCGTCGGCGCGTGGCTGCGCGACCGGGTGGTCTCGCGGAGTCAGCCTGCGGCCTGAGCCCTTGGTTCGCGTGATTTGAGCGAGGTGGCCATCGCTCGCTCGCTCCCCTCCGCCGCAAGAGCAGGGTTATCGCATGTGAATTTCACGAGGATTGTTCGCGGGCTTGCTCCGCCTCTCCCGCTTGCGGGAGAGGCCGACGCGCCCCGGGCGATGCGAAGCATCGTCCCGCGCGCGGCGGGTGAGGGTTCTCACCACGCAGGGACATCCACCGTAATCCTCAACAATCCCGCCGCGGAGACACCCCCACCCCAGCCCTCCCCCGCAAGCGGAAGAGGGAGCCCAGCGCGGATGCCGCCGCATCGTGCACACCATATGCGATAGCCCTGCCCGCAAGGGGGGAGGGAACGTACAGCCATCCGCGCGCCAGGCGCGGCTGATCCCATCAGTCCTGGATCCAACATTGCGATAACGGCTTGATCGGAGTGTGAAATCGCCGAGTGATCAAACTGCGCTTGACTATAATACGTACGTACGTATTATTCCACTCATGCCAAAGCCCTCGCTCAAAGTCGCCATCCTCGAGGCCGGCCTGAAGGTCATGTTCCGGACCGGCTATCACGGCACCAGCGTGCGCGACGTCACCGCTGCGGCGGGCGCGCCGCAGGGCTCCTTTACCAACCATTTCCGCTCCAAGGAGGCGTTCGCCTCCGAGGTGCTCGACCGCTACTTCGACACCACCAGGGGGCTGGTCGCAGAGGCCCTTGAGGACAGCTCGCTGACGCCGCGCGCGCGGCTGAGGCGCTACCTCGACATCATCACGGGCCGGCTCGAGGCCGACGGCTACGGCCGCGGCTGCCTGATCGGCGATCTCAGCCTGGAGGCGTCCGGAAGCAGCGAAGTGCTGCGCGCGCGCCTCGCCGACATTTTTGCCGAATGGCGCGTGCCGTTCGCCAGCTGCATTGCAGAGGCTCAGACGCGCGGTGAGATCGCCCCGGATTTCGAGCCGGAGGAGCTTGCCGACTTTCTGCTCGCGTCCTGGCAGGGCGCGATCCTGCGCATGAAGGTCGATCGCAATCCCACCGCGCTCGAGCGATTCAAGACCATCGCATTTCAAACCGTGTTCAGGGAGCCGAAATGAGCAAGCCAACCGAGATCGATATCCGCAACGCGTCTGTTCTGGGAAGCACCATGGCGTATCGCGAGACGGGTGCGGATGATGCCCCGGTCGCGCTCTTTCTGCACGGCAATCCGACCTCGTCGCACATCTGGCGCAACATACTGCCGCTGGTGTCGCCGGTCGCCCGTTGCATCGCGCCCGATCTCGTCGGCTTCGGCCAATCCGCCAAGCCCGACATCGCGTATCGCTTCTTCGACCATGTCCGTTATCTCGACGCATTCATCGAAGAGCGTGGCATCTCCTCCGCCTATCTGGTGGCGCAGGACTGGGGCACGGCGCTCGCATTCCATCTCGCCGCGCGCCGGCCGGATCTCGTCCGCGGCGTCGCCTTCATGGAGTTCATCCGCCCGATGCCGACCTGGCAGGATTTCCACCACACCGAGGTCGCAGAGGAGCAGGACCACGCCGAAGCCGCGAGGGCCGCGTTCCGCAAATTCAGGATGCCGGGCGAGGGCGAGGCGTTGATCCTGGAGGCCAATGCGTTCGTCGAACGCGTCCTGCCCGGCGGCATCGTGCGCAAGCTGAGCGAGGCGGAAATGGCGCCCTACCGAGCGCCGTTCCCGACACCGCAGAGCCGCCGTCCCGTTCTCGCCTTGCCCCGCGAGCTGCCCATCGCCGGCGAGCCCGCCGATGTCTATGCAGCGCTCCAGTCCGCGCATGCGGCGCTGGCTGCGTCGTCCTATCCAAAGCTGCTGTTCGCGGGCGAGCCGGGCGCGCTTGTCTCGCCCGAATTCGCTGCGCGGTTCGCGTCCACGCTGAAGCACTGCGCGCTGGTTCGCCTCGGAGCGGGACTGCATTTTCTCCAGGAGGATCACGCTGAGGCGATCGGCCGCTCTGTCGCCGGCTGGATCGCCGGCATCGAAGCGATGCGCGCGCAGCTCGCAGCTTGAGGAGGACGGGATGTCGGACGTGACGATCATCTATTGCCGCCCATGCGGCTATGAGAAGCGTGCGAAGGACGTTGCCGCCGCGCTGCGCCGGCAATTGGCACTGGAGTCCGAGCTCGTGCCTGGCAAGGGCGGGATCTTCCAGGTCAAGGTCGGCGACAGGATTGTCGCCAGCCGCAGCAAGGGCCATTTTCCCGGCACTGACGACATCGTCGCCGCCGTCACCGCCGCGCGGCACTGATCCGGGGGAAGGCGCCGATGCCGATTGTTTGGAGCGACGACCTCGTTGGCATCGACTGGAGCGAGCTTTCGGCGCTTTACCGCATTGCTCCGCTCGGCAACAAGGCACCGGCGGATCTCGCGCTGGTGTTCGGCAACAGCATGTTTCGGGCCTTCGCTTACGACGAAGGTCGGCTGGTCGGGGCCGGACGCGTGCTGGCGGACGGCCGCGATTGCGCTTATCTCTGTGATGTCGCGGTGCACCCAGACTGTCAGGGGCAGGGCCTCGGCCGCGGGATCATCGAGCGGCTGCTTGCGCGATGCGGCGGACATCGCAAGATCATTCTCTATGCCGTCCCCGGCAAGGAGGGCTTTTACGAACGTCTCGGCTTCCGCCGGATGACGACGGCCATGGCGATTTTTGAAGACCAGGCCGGTGCCTACGATCGCGGCTATCTGACCGCCCCTTAGGCCGCCCAAGAGGTAGCCCAGGAGGCCGCCAGGAAACCGCCAAGTGCCGCTGCCTTTCGGCCTACCGGAAAATCCGTGAACAACCCGGGATTGCCCCCTCTTTCAACAGGTGGCCGCGGCCCATAGATTGATGTCGGCTTAAAACGTGACGGAACATTGTGCGGCCGAAATCATCAAAACTTCATGGCCCCTGCGCAGGATTGCCACGGAGATTCGCGTCAGCCTTGTCGTCGAACTTGCCGCCGAAAGCGCCAAACCGTGCATCCTGAGCCCGCAAGCCTGCCTAAAATATTGAAGGCACGTGATTTTGTTCGTATTGGCGAATTCCACTCCGCCCGAAAACGCGCTAGTGGAGGGGTAGGGGGCCTGCGCGATGCCGGAGCCGGCGGCAAGGGTTCGTTGAGTGCATGTGCGTCGTCCGCCAGTTCGCCGGCCGCCCTGGCCGCTGAAGCGTTGTTCGAGGTCTAGATGCTGGAAGCCATACGCAGAGCGATGTCGTTTCTGCGCCAGAAGCAAATCCTGCATAAGCTTGGCGTTGTGATCAGCGTCGCGGTCATCGGCATCGCTTGCTATGTGCTCTATCACATGCTGCGAGGCATCGACTCCAACGAGGTGATCGAAGYGATCAAGAGCACCGAGCCGCGCCAGATTGCGATGGCGGCGCTGTTCGTTGCGGCGGGCTATTTCACCCTGACCTTCTACGACCTGTTTGCCGTGCGCGCGATCGGCCATGCCCACGTGCCCTATCGCATCAACGCGCTCGCCGCCTTCACCAGCTACTCGATCGGCCACAATGTCGGCGCCAGCGTCTTCACCGGCGGCGCGGTGCGCTACCGGATCTATTCGGCCTACGGCCTCAACGCGATCGACGTCGCCAAGATCTGTTTCCTCGCCGGCCTGACCTTCTGGCTCGGCAATGCCGCCGTGCTGGGCCTCGGCATCTCCTATCATCCGGAGGCGGCGGCCTCGATCGACCAGCTCCCGCCCTGGCTGAACCGGACGCTGGCGATGATGATCATCGTCGCGCTGATCGGCTATGTGGTCTGGGTCTGGACCCAGCCGCGGGTGGTCGGCCGCGGGCCCTGGACGGTGGTGCTGCCGGGCGGCCCGCTGACGCTGCTCCAGATCGCCATCGGCATCATCGATCTCGGCTTCTGCGCGCTCGCGATGTACGTGCTGGTCCCGGATGAGCCCAATCTCGGCTTCGTCGTCGTCGCGGTGATCTTCGTCTCGGCGACGCTGCTCGGCTTCGCCAGCCACTCCCCAGGGGGCCTCGGGGTGTTCGACGCCGCCATGCTGGTCGGCCTCTGGCAGATGGACCGCGAGGAGCTGCTGGGCGGCATGCTCCTGTTCCGCGTCCTCTATTATCTGTCCCCCTTTGTCATATCTGTAATCTTGCTGACGTTTCGCGAAGTTATAATCGGGGCGCGATCGAAGCGCCTGCAGCAGGCCGCGCTCAAGCTCGATCCCGGCCCGGCGCCTGAAGCAGCCTATGTGAGAGAGCGCAGCGACAGCGGCGCCTGATCGGCGCAAGCCCCTAGGAGAAGCCCGCCCCGATGGCGATCGACGCCCCATCTTCTCCCCCCGCCCAGCCCTGGTCCGACCGGCTGCGGCACTCGACCATCATCCTGATCGCCGCGGCGCTGGCGCTGTCGGTGGTGGTCTCGCTCGGCGAATTGTCG
Organism: Bradyrhizobium sp. P5_C11_2; assembly: GCF_054049755.1. NCBI lineage: Bacteria > Pseudomonadati > Pseudomonadota > Alphaproteobacteria > Hyphomicrobiales > Nitrobacteraceae > Bradyrhizobium > Bradyrhizobium sp. P5_C11_2. The sequence continues at coordinate 4,571 of NZ_JBFULT010000063.1, read as the reverse complement.
GTGATGCGGGCCGTCGCGGTTTTCCTCTGCATCGCCGCGGCGGCGCTGATCCCCTGGCGCCTGCACGACACCGCCGCCTCGCGCGACGACACCCGCCGGGTCAACCCGGTCGAGAGCGCGGCGGTGGCCGCGGTCGTCGCCGGCATGCCGGATCCGGCGGTGCTGCTCGACCGCGCTGGCCGCGTCATCCATCTCAACGCCGCCGCCGCCCAGCTCGCGCCGGCGCTGCGCCGGAACGAGCTCGCCCAGTTTGCATTGCGCTCGCCGGAGATCATCACGGCGCTGCGCGAGTCGATCGCCACCACCGAGCCGCGGCGTGCGACCTATCTCGATCATGTGCCGGTCGATCGCTGGATGGAGCTGATCATCACGCCGGTGCCGGTGCCGACCGCCTTCGGCGGCGCCGACAAATGCATGCTGATGACCTTCCACGACCAGACGCCGCTGCGCCGGGTCGAGGAAATGCGGGCCGATTTCGTCGCCAATGCCAGCCACGAGTTGCGCACGCCGCTCGCCGCGCTGTCCGGCTTCATCGACACGCTCCAGGGCCAGGCCAAGGACGATCCCAAGGCGCGCGAGCGCTTCCTCGGCATCATGCACAATCAGGCCACCCGCATGGCGCGCCTGATCGACGATCTCTTGTCGCTGTCGCGGGTGGAACTGTCCGCCCATGTGCGGCCCGACACCCTGGTCGACCTCCTGCCGATCATTCTCCAGGTCGCCGACGGGCTCGAGCCGCTGGCGCGGGAACGCCAGGTCGATGTCGAGACCGACCTGCCGGAGGCGCCGGTGATGATCGCCGGCGACCGCGAGGAACTGCTGCGCCTGTTCGAAAACCTGATCGAGAACGCCCTCAAATACGGCGCCTCGGGCGGTCGCATCATCGTGTCGCTGATATCAGGCGCAGCGCCTGATGGAACCCAGGAAATCCGGGTCCTGGTGCGCGATTTCGGCCCCGGCATCGCGCCCGAGCACCTGCCGCGGCTGACCGAGCGCTTCTACCGGGTCGACGTCGGCGACAGCCGCTCGCAGGGCGGCACGGGGCTCGGATTATCGTTGGTGAAACATATTCTTAACCGCCATCGCGGCCGGCTTTTGATTGAAAGCGTGCCCAGGCAGGGCGCCACTTTCACCGCTTGTTTTCCCCAGGCAAGGCCCCCGGCTCTAAACTGAAATCTAAATGATTTCAGTTGCTTAAGCCTGTCATCCGACTGTCACGAAACCTTCGTAAAAGCACAGCCGACCGCTCCTAAAGGGGCGGTGCGGGGAGCGCGATCGGGCGCGGAATGCGCTTCGTTCCCCTGTATGGAGACCAGCATGAATTTCCTCAAAACTATCGTCGCTGCTGGCTTGGTCGCCGCATCGACGACGGCAGCCTTTGCTGCCGACATCACCGGCGCCGGTGCGACGTTCCCGTTCCCGATCTATTCCAAGTGGGCTGACGCCTACAAGAAGGAGACCGGCAACGGTCTGAACTACCAGTCGATCGGTTCCGGCGGCGGCATCAAGCAGATCCAGGCCAAGACCGTGACCTTCGGTGCGACCGACGCGCCGCTCAAGGCCGAGCAGCTCGAGAAGGACGGCCTCGTTCAGTGGCCGATGGTGATGGGTGCCATCGTTCCCGTCGTCAACATCGAGGGTGTGAAGCCGGGCGAGCTGGTGTTCGACGGCGAGACGCTTGCCAGCGTCTATCTCGGCAAGATCACCAAGTGGGATGATCCGGCCATCAAGAAGCTCAATCCGAACGTGAAGCTCCCCTCGGACGCGATCACCGTGGTTCGTCGCTCCGACGGTTCGGGCACGACCTTCAACTTCACCAACTATCTCTCCAAGGCCAGCGCGGACTGGAAGAGCAAGGTCGGTGAGGGCACCGCCGTCGAGTGGCCGGTTGGCGTCGGCGCCAAGGGCAACGAAGGCGTCTCCGGCAACATCGGCCAGACCAAGAACTCGATCGGCTACGTCGAGTATGCCTATGCCAAGCAGAACAAGCTGACCTACACCGGCCTCGTCAACAAGGGCGGCAAGACGGTGCAGCCGACGGTCGAAGCCTTCCAGGCGGCCGCCTCCAACGCCGACTGGGCCAAGGCTCCCGGCTACTACGTCATCCTGACCGACCAGCCCGGCGACAAGTCCTGGCCGATCACGGCGGCGACCTTCATCCTCATGCACAAGGATGCGACCGACAAGGCGGCCTCGAAGGAAGCCCTCAAGTTCTTCACCTGGGCGTTCAAGAACGGTGCCAAGGCGGCCGAAGAGCTCGACTACATCCCGATGCCGGAGAGCGTCGTGAAGCTGATCGAGAAGACTTGGTCTGCCGACATCAAGAGCTAAGGCGCTCTTTTCCCGGCCACAGCGCCGGGATCTGCAAGACGTCCGCTCCGGGTGCGCCTCGCGCCGCATCCGGAGCGCAAGACCCACAACAAGACTGACAACAAGCGTATATAAACGGGTACAGGGGATCGGCGTGGCTGAGATGGCTGTCGAGAGCAACGTGGTTGATGCCGCCGGACCTTATGATCGCGCCAGGGCGTTGAGCGCGTTCAAGCTGGGTGACGTCACCTTCTACTGGATCACGCGACTGAGCGCGATCTCCGTGCTGCTCATCCTTGGCGGCATCATCATGTCGCTGATCGTCGGCGCCTTCCCGGCGATGAAGGAGTTCGGCCTGTCGTTCCTGTGGACGCAGCGCTGGGCGCCGTCGGCCGATCCGCCGGTGCTCGGTGCGCTCGGACCGATCTACGGCACGCTCGTCACCTCCTTCATCGCGATGCTGATCGCCATCCCGGTCGGTCTCGGCATTGCGATCTTCCTGACCGAGCTGTGCCCGCAATGGCTGCGCCGCCCGATCGGCATGGCGATCGAGCTGCTCGCCGGCATCCCCTCGATCATCTACGGCATGTGGGGCTTCTTCGTGCTGGGCCCGTTCCTGGCCAACAGCTTCCAGCCCTTCATGATCAAGATTTTCGACGGCATTCCCGTGCTCGGCGCGATCTTCGCCGGCCCGCCGTCCTATCTCAGCCTGTTCAACGCCGCGCTGATCCTCGCGATCATGGTGCTGCCCTTCATCACCGCGATCTCGGTCGATGTGTTCAAGACGGTGCCGCCGGTTCTCAAAGAGGCCGCCTACGGCGTCGGCTGCACCACCTGGGAAGTCGTCCGCAGCGTGGTGATCCCCTACACCCGTGTCGGCGTGATCGGCGGCATCATGCTGGCGCTCGGACGCGCGCTCGGCGAGACCATGGCGGTGACCTTCATCATCGGCAACTCGTTCCGCATCTCGGGGTCGATCTTCGCCCCCGGCACCACGATCTCGGCGGCGATCGCATCCGAATTCGCCGAAAGCGATGGCCTGCACCAGTCCGGCCTGATCCTGCTCGGCCTGCTGCTGTTCGTGCTGACGTTCTTCGTGCTCGCCGCGGCGCGGCTGATGCTGATGCGGCTGGAAAAGAAGGCGGGGAACTGACGCCATGAACCCGATCTATTCACGCCGCCGCCGCAAGGACTTCGTCATCCGCGGGCTCTGCATGGCCGCCGCCGCCTTCGGCGTCACCTGGCTCGCGCTGATCCTGGTCACGCTGCTCTACAACGGCGTGGCCGGACTCAACGTCCAGATCTTCACCGAGAACACGCCGCCGCCCGGCTCGACTGACGGCGGCCTGCTCAACGCCATCGTCGGCTCGCTGCTGATGACGGTGATCGGCGTCGGCATCGGTGCGCCGCTCGGCATGTTCGCCGGCACCTATCTCGCCGAATACGGCCGCAACGACAAGCTGACCTCGGTGATCCGCTTCATCAACGACATCCTGCTCTCGGCCCCCTCGATCATCATCGGCCTGTTCATCTATGGCGCGGTGGTGGTGCCGATGCGCGGCTTCTCGGCGATCGCGGGCTGCCTCGCGCTCGCCGTCATCGTGATCCCGGTGGTGCTGCGCACGACCGAGGACATGCTGCTCTTGGTGCCGAACGCGTTGCGCGAGGCGGCATCCGCGCTCGGTCTGCCGCGCTCGCTGGTGATCAAGCGGATCGCCTATCGCTCGGCGCGCGCGGGCCTCATCACCGGCGTGCTGCTCGCGACCGCCCGTGTCGCCGGCGAAACCGCGCCGTTGCTGTTCACCGCGCTGTCGAACCAGTTCTTCAGCCTGGACCTGACCAAGACGATGGCCAACCTGCCGGTCACCATCAACAACTTCGTGCAGAGCCCATACGCCTACTGGAAGCAGCTGGCGTGGAGCGGGGCGCTGCTCATCACCCTGACCGTGCTTGCCCTGAACATTGGCGCGCGCATCCTTGGCGCCGAGAGGACCGCAAAATGAGTGATCTTTCCGTATCGATGAGCGCAGCCGGCGGGCTCCYGCAGTCGCCGACGCTGCCCGAGGCGCCGCCCAAGGTGACCGTGCGCAATCTCAACTTCTATTACGGCGAGCACCATGCGCTTAAGAACATCAACCTGACGCTCGGCACCAATCGCGTCACGGCGTTCATCGGCCCGTCGGGCTGCGGCAAGTCGACCCTGCTGCGCATCTTCAACCGGATGTACGACCTCTATCCGGGCCAGCGCGCCACCGGCCAGC